>CAZEKE010000055.1:0-11914 GCA_964512815.1 uncultured Acidiferrobacteraceae bacterium | reverse complement strand
CCGTTCGATCGAAAAGCAGGCCTGCCCGGTGTTGACAACCGCACAGTGCATGATTGCACTTGCAGAATCTTCAAGATCAGCGCTGGGGAGCACAATAGCAGGGTCTTTGCCTCCCAGTTCAAGAAACGCCGGTTTCAGTTGGGACGCGGCAGAGGCAGCAACCCGGCGGCCTGTTTCAACACTGCCGGTGAAGTTGACCGCATCGGTCATTTTGATCAGGTTCTCTCCCGTAACACGGGTACCGGCAAGAATCTCAACAACGGGTTGGAGTTGTGGAACTTCCGCGAGAATTGTGTGAATAATTTCGATGAAGCGTGGGGTAACTTCGCTGGGCTTGATGATCACAGAGCATCCGGCCAAAAGCGCCGGCACGGCATCCAGGAAGGAAAGAATCAGTGGATAATTCCAAGGTGAGATCACAGCCACAACGGGGAACGGAACATAAACCTGGAGGTGGGACACCGACCGTTCTGTTGCTGCTATTCGCCTTTCAGCGAGAACGTCGATAGCCTGGTTGATCCTGTTTCGAGTAATGCCTTGTAATGCGTCAATCTCCATGAGAGAGAGGGCCCAGCGGCCGGTGTCAATACTCAATGCTTCAGCCAGTGGGTCCCGGCGGTGATTTAGGGCGGTTACGAAATCATCCAAGATTTGTCCCCTTTCTTCGACCGACCGACGACACCAGTTCTTCTGACTGCTGCGAAGTTTTCCCACTTTGACAGACAGGGATACCTCTTCAGGTTCATCAAAGGCATAGTCGACCTGGCCAGTACGGGGATTACAGACAGGAATCTGGGTCATCGATTGGCTCCTTAATCACTTAACTATTTTTGTGGGATTAGTAGTGGATATTACCGTCAGTGAGGCTATCAGTTAAGTCAGGTCGGGGTCGATAGGGGTCGGGTTGTTGCACCCATCGTTACCGTCGAAAATAAAGACACTGCGACTGCGGTCTTAATTCTGTGTCATTCAAGGGTCGTGACCTTTAAATCCGGTCAGGGCATCGTGCTGACAATCGATCATGGGAGATTAACCCATCAAGATAAAGGAATTCCTTAACAGTTCAAGGCGGACTGTGGCCGTTGTGGGTGCTGGAATAGCAGGGCTTACGGCTGCCTATCGATTACAGGAGCAAGGGTTCCTGGTAACTGTACTGGAAAGCAACAGGAGTCCGGGCGGTCGAATGACGGAGACAGAGGTTAACGGTATTCATTTCAATACGGGTGCGAGACTGATTTATTCGTTCAGTCCGACTATCCTGCGTTTGGTTGACGACCTCGATCTGAGGGGTTGCCTGCAACCCGGCGTGACACCACCGATATACGTAGAGTCAGGGGATAAGCTTTTCCCGGCCAAAGTCAATCCAGGTCTAGAGTTAATGCTGTCGCCCAGACTTACCGTAGCGGAGCGTGCACGATGGTTCGGACTTGCTCTCAGTCTCTCCACGTGCCGGTTCCGCTTTGATCCTGAAAGTCTTCTGAGTGCGGAAGGATTTGATCACCAGACGCTGGAAGAATATTTGCTCCAAAAACGCTTGTCGCAGTTTTCGAGTCTGTATGTCGAGCCGTTTTTCCGAGGAGCGCGGTGTTGGAGAATGTCGGATGTTTCCCCTGCATTTTTTGCAGTTCTGACCGCCCACATGGCGGGCAGTACCGCGTACGGTTTGAAAGGTGGGATCGGCATTTTGTCGCAAAATCTTGCACAAGAGTTAGACGTGAATTATGGCGCACGCGTCGAAAAAATAACTCGACAGGGTGAAAGCAACAGGAACCGAATTCGTTATTTTCAGAACGGCGTTTGGCATGAACTTTTCTCAGATCTTGTGATCTGTGCGGTGCCTGGAGTGTTGTTGTCCGAAATGATCCATGCGCCGTCGGTCGAAGAGTTGAACTGGTTCAAATCGATACGATACGGATCGGGAGGGGTTGTGCACTACGCTTTCCAGAAGAGTGTACAGCCCTCGGTACGGTTTCTGGATATGGAGACGAGCCCGATGATTTCGGCGATTGAGCACTCAATACAGCACCAGGTGAATTCGAAATATCAAGCCAAAGTGTCGGTTTTCCTGTCACCGGAAGGCGTTGACGAGGTAAAAAGGACAGATTGTGAGGAGCAACTTTCTGCATTTCTGGCAGCTGAGTTACCGGATGAATTACAACACCTCGATTCCGGGCAGACACCGATAGTCAATCAGTGGATAGAACACATGCTACCGATCTTCTATCCGGGCTATCTACGGGCGTTGGAGCGCTATGACAAACTTCAACGCCAGACTCGGCGCCAGATCTACTATTGTGGTGATTTTATGACCAATGCCTTGGTCGGCGGAGCCTGTCGTAGCGGGCAGGATGTGTCTGAGACGATCAACAGGCACTGGGTACCCTGAGTTCAGCGCGATGCTAGGCGGATCTTGCCCCACCTGGGCTAGCCAAGGGTATCCAGAATCAGCATACTATGCGTGAGGGTCCGAGCGCCCGGAAGGCGCAAACGGGCACTTCCGATCAACCAAATCAACGAAGTGCGAGGATACGAGTATGAGAAACGTTAAATCTAAGGCTTTCAGGCCCTTGCGCGGCACGGTGGCAGCAGCTGCATTGACCGCTTTCGCGGCGATTCCTGCGTATGGCGGAGAAGCGAGAATCGGTGTGTTAAATGCATTGACCGGACCTATTCCCGATCTGGCTGCTGTAATCCTGGAGGCAGAACAGGCAGCTGCGGCATTTATCAACGCCAATGGTGGTATGTGGGATGGTGATACCCTGGTTCTGGCCAGTGGCGATTCGGGCTGTGATGCAAAAGCCGGAGTTGATGCGGCAACCAAGATCGTCAATGTCGAGCAGGCCTCAATCATTGTCGGACCGCTGTGTTCAGGCGCAACAATAGGCGCCACCCAGGCCGTCACTATACCTGCTGGTGTGGTTGCAATTTCACCATCGGCGACTTCTCCCGCGATAACTGGTCTGGATGACAAAGACTCGGTATTCCGAGTGTGTCCATCTGACGCCTATCAAGGCGTGACGATCGCAAAACTTGCCAGGAGCATGGGTTACTCCAAGCTAGCAGCAACGTACGCCAACGATGACTACAACGCTGGCCTCCATGATGTTTTTGTTCAGGCATTCAAGGATGCAGGCGGTACTATCGTCGCTGATCAAATGCATGAGGCCAACAAAGCATCATACCGATCAGAACTGGCTACGCTTGCAGCTAGTGGTGCTGAAGCTCTGGCTCTGTTTGCCTATTACAACGGCAGCGGAATTACCATCATGCGCCAGAGTCTTGAAAACGGGTTTTTTGATAAGTTCATCGGCGGTGACGGCATGATTGCTCAGGAAGTGATCGACGAGATCGGTGCTGACAATCTGGGTAACGCGGTATTCACCAAAGGAACGGCGGACGAGGGCTCAAGTCACTTCAAGACCTTTGCTGGCCTGTTTTCAAAACCATCTGATCCCTACACGGCTCAAGCCTGGGATGCTGTTATGGTTGCAGCGCTTGCTCTTGAGAGTGCCGGAGGGCCGACTCGTGATCTGATCAGTCATGTTCGAGCGGTTGCTAATGCCCCTGGCGTAGAAGTGGGACCCGGAGACTGGGCCAAAGCCAAGAAACTTCTTGCTGCCGGTAAAGACATCAACTACCAGGGCATAGCGGGTGCTCACGAGTTTGATGAAAACGGCGATGTTGGAGGCGTCTACGGAAAAAGCGTCGTCAAAGACGGTAAGTGGTCAGAAACACTGCTTAAATAAGTCTTCCAAAGATAAAGCCTATTCGTTGAAAAGGCCCCTCATCCAATAGTTGGAAGAGGGGCCTTTTCCATAGTGGATGCGGTCAGTCAGTACCAGAAGTTCTGGTGATCTGTCCCCGGACTGACGTACTAGTGGGTCTGCGTTCGGGCAGTATGCCACCCGCATAGCGTTGCAGCACCACCTGCAGTAACAGCCCGATGAGAAAGATCCTGAAATAAGCGGCCTTGACCGCAAGTTCTGTGGGTAATCGGCCTGTGAGCACTTCGCTGAATGACCAGATCGCCCACAAGAGGAAGGCACCCAGCAAGGCCCCCCGGTTATTGCCGCTGCCCCCCGCAATCAGCATGACCCAGACCAAAAATGTTGTTGTTAGCGGTTCGGTTGCACCTGGCCCGATGAATTTGATGTAGTGGGCCATCAGTCCGCCGGCAAGACCCATCAGCACAGACCCGCAAACGAACGCTTCGATTCTGAATCGCTCGACGTTCTTTCCAGCGGCCCTTGCAGAGTGTTCGTTTTCACGTATCGCCGTCATCAAACGGCCCCAGGGGGCAAGTCGAGCTTTCTCGATCAAGAAATAAAACAGAACGACGATTCCGATAACCAACAGCATGAAACAGATTTTGTTCCAGGGTTCGGCCAGGCCCTCAAACGGGAGTGGAATCTTGGCAATGCCGCGTGCACCGTTGGTCGCCCAGATCTCGTTCTTGAGTATCAAGCGAAATATTTCACCGATCCCGATCGTGGCAATAGCCAGATAGTCACTCCTTAGCCTTATGCACAACAGGCCAACAAGCCAGGCGATGACAGCGGTTACCATCATGGCAGCGAGGAGACCAAAAGCCACCGGTAAACCGTAACCACCCAGATGTACGCTGGACTCGGCGGTCGTCAGTATGGCAGAAACATAGGCTCCGATCGCAAAAAATCCGGCAATTCCAGCATTGAAAAGTCCGGTAAATCCCCATTGGATATTCAGGCCCAGGCTCATCAGGGCATAGATTCCGCCCATAGTGACCAGGGATACACCGTAAAGGAGGTAACCGTATGCTTGCGCGGAATCCATGCTAAAACACGCGCCCACGGAAAAGGCCGCTGGGGCGCCAGATCAGCATCACAACCATTAGCGCAAAGGCAACGCCCGCTTTGTAGGCTGGCGAGAGCAGTGGAGCATCGCCCAACCACGGATAGGCTGAGAGCTCTTCAGCCAGTCCGACCACAAGACCTCCAACCATTGCTCCGTAAGGTTGCCCGATACCCCCAAGGATGGCTGCAGCGAACATTGGCAACAGCATATAAAACCCCATCATTGAATGCAGGTGAGAATCCCACCCCAGAAACACGCCTGCAGCCGTAGCCAGTGAGGCTCCCAGAACCCATGTTGCCCTGACGACGTTTTCTGTTTTTATGCCGGTCAGTCGAGCAAGTTCCGCTGAATCACTCATTGCCCGCATCGCTTTACCTGTTTTGGTACGGGACAAGATAAGGTGGATGATCAGCATCAGGATAACGGTACAGCAGATAATCCAGATGTGTTTGTGTGAGAGCCGAAGCGAGTCAAAAAGAATCATCGGTTTCTCGATGCGTCCGGAGGAATAGGAAAAGGTGTCTACACCCCAGATAATCTGAACGGCGGACCGAGCCATCAGTGCAATTCCAAATGAGGCGACTATAACGATGGTCGATTTTGCAGCCCGAAAAGGTCTGTAAAAGGTATGATCGATTCCCAGCGCTACCAGGCTGGTCAGCGCCATTGCGAGTGGCAGCACAGCCAATGGATGTAATCCGGTGAACTGCATCAGAGAGTAGGTGATGTAGGCACCGATCAGCATCAATTCGCCATGGGCAAAATTGGCAAAACGGAGGATACCGAAGACCAGAGAGACACCGATCGCACCCAGCGCATAAATGCTCCCCAGTACAAGGCCGGGGATCAGGTAAAAATTGACAAAATCCATGCTGAATCTCCTAGCCGCCCAGAAACATTCTTGCGATCTCTGGGTCATTCAACAGATCAATACCTTTTCCGGTGGTGCGGTTTTGACCATCTACCAGAACATATCCCCGATTTGCGACCGTAAGTGACTGTTTGGCGTTCTGTTCGACCATCAGGATAGGCACGCCGGTAGTGTTTATCTGGTGTACGATCTGAAAGATTTCATTCCGGTAAATCGGGCTCAGCCCTGCTGTAGGCTCATCCAGCATAAGGATCTTCGGTTCGAGCATCAGCGCCTTACCCATGGCTACCATTTGGCGCTGCCCACCCGAGAGCTGTCCGGCTTGTTGCTTCTTTTTTTCTGCCAATGGGGGGAACATCTCGTAGATTTCCCTGAGCCGGGGGCGGTAGTCGTCTTTTCGGATATATGCACCCATCTCGAGATTTTCCTGCACACTCAGCGTGGGGAAAACGTTGTTTGTCTGGGGGACATAACAGACTCCTTTCTCAACGACCTGCGCCGGCTCCATGCCGGTAATGTCTTCGCCATCCAACCAAACAGACCCCTCAGACAGACGCAACAGTCCGAACACGGCTTTCATGGCTGTAGACTTTCCAGCCCCGTTGGGTCCTATAACCACGACTATTTCACCAGCATTAATTTCCATCGAGATGCCATGGAGAATATTTGCCTCACCATAGCCGCCAGATATGTTTTCGAGTTTCAATATGGTCATTATCAGCCCGACCCTGGTTCAATATCTCCGCCAAGGTAGGCGTCGAGTACGCGTGGGTCTGAGCGTATGGCATCCATGCTGCCTTGGGTAAGTACCGAACCCTCCACCATCACAATCACGGGATCGCACAGGCGCGCGATCATGTCCATGTTGTGCTCAATTATGCAAAAGGTAAATTGTCTCTCCTGATTCAGTCGTTCGATCATGTCTGCCAGGTCTGCCAGTAGGGTGGGGTTAACACCCGCACCGGGCTCATCCAGTAAAATGATGTCGGGATCCGCCATCATCGCGCGTCCCAGTTCCAACAGTTTTTTCTGTCCCCCAGAGAGATTACCAGCCAGTTCGTCAGTCAGGTGCGATAGCCGGAGAAAATCCAGTGCATCGAGCGCTCGTTCGCGGACTTCGTTCTCTTTGGCGTTCACTTTCCCCGGGCTGACCAGTGCCTGGAAAAGATTTTCGCCAGGCTGACCTCCAGGGACAGTCATGAGGTTCTCAAGGACACTCATGGCTGCGAACTCCTGGGGAATCTGGAAAGTACGCATGATTCCGAGATGAAAGAGCTGATGCGCTGGCCTGCCGGTGATGTTATTGCCCCGAAAAGAGACACAGCCGGAGTCGGGTGCAAACGCGCCGGCGATCACGTTGAAGGTTGTGGTTTTGCCTGCGCCATTGGGCCCGATGAGCCCTGTTATAGAGTGCTCCTCAATGGTGAAGCTGCAGTTATCGACGGCGACCAGTCCGCCAAATTGCTTATTTAGGTTTTCTACGCGCAGCATTAATCTAGCGAGAAAGTTCGTTAGTACCGAAGGTGTCTCAATACAGACCGGGTTTCAGGCTGCTCGTATGTGGTCTAGTGCACTGATCAAAGTGGACAGATCCTGCCCGGTAAGCGGCAATACCGGTGCTCGACACTCACCTACACTGTAGCCTCGATGAGTAGCGGCCGCTTTAATTGATGCGTTGTAGACATGGCTCCACACAAAAAGCTGGGACGGGAGCAATTGCTGCCAGAGCTGGTTAGCCTGGCTTAATTCTCCGTCCTGGACGAGCTTAAACAAAGCGACGGCTTCACGCGGAATAAAGTTGACAGCACCCCATACACAACCTACACAGCCAGCGGCCAGAGCAGGATAGGTAATGGGATCCCCGCCGTTGAAGACCTTTCCACCCGTCTGGATGAGCTCTTGTATCCGGACCAGGTCCCCTGTGCTGTCCTTGATGTACTCGATGCCATCGATTTCCAGAAGTCTGGAAAAAAAGTCAGGTGTGATGTCGAACCCGGAATGCACTGGGATGTTGTAGAGCATCAAGGGTACGTCTGAAATCCGGGCGACTTGCTCAAAGTGATTATAGACACCATCCGCATCGGGGCCCTCGAAATAGGGAGGCAACACCATCACGGCGTCCGCACCCTGGTCAACTGCGTGCAGAGTCGCATCGACGGTGTCACGCAGACTGATAGCTGAAGTCTGCGCAACCAATGCTGCTCTGCCATCGACATGTTTTGCGGTGATCTCAGTCAAGCGCCGCTTTTCTTCAGTTCGAAGGTAGGCAAATTCCCCTGTACCTCCGCAGGTGAGTATGATGTGTACACCGGCCTCAAGCATTGAATCGACGTGGGCGAGGTAGCGTTTTTCATCGACTACCTCATTGTTGTCAAATACACTGCATACTGGTACACATACCCCAAATAGTTCTGACATGTTTGATCGTCTCTGGTTTTATTTAGCAAACAAGGCAGTCTAACTAATTAGAAAAGGATTTTGTGCAGCAACCGTGAAATTCCCCAGGCCGAGTGAGAGGCCTGATCATCCTGAAAGCACCGACGCGTAAGAGCCGGGGACAATAAAGCGGGCGCAATCAGACTCTATAAGTAGCTGTGGGGGCATTGCAAAAAGCGGGTGTGTCTCGAGCCTGAGTATCTCAGGTTTCTGGATTATACGGTTGAAGGTCGGTTGTCTCATCAGCCGGGAACAGGATCCCTATGTGATTCCCGTCGGGATCACGGTCGTTGAACTGGGGTCTTTCTGAACCCTGGATCAGTTGCACATCGTACGCGATCTCCAGCGATCTGTGCCTCTCCGGATAAGGACGGAAGACCCGTCGCAAGAAAAGTGAAATGTTCGATCTGCACTTCCTTAAGGCTGGGTTGGGTTTCGGCCTTCACCAGATGAACAACCGGCTGGCCTTTCTGCTATCGGTGCGCCGGTCAGCTGAGCGGCTCTCGAGGTTGGTGACCAGACTGAAGGCGCATTAGCTGTAACGGATTCTCGGATCGAGCCAGGCATAAGAAAGATCAATAATGAAATTGACCAGCGTGAATACAGCCACAATAAGTATGACTAGGGCCTGGATAGTGTTGTAGTCCCCATACAGTACCGAATCTACAAGAAGGCGGCCGAGTCCATTAAGATTGAAGACTTGCTCAGTGACCACCAGTCCGCCAATAAAGAAAGAAAATTCCATGCCGATGATGGTCACTACCGGCAGAAGAGCATTCCGCAGCGCATGCCGGTTGATCACAAGGTGTTCTTTAAGACCTTTTGCCCGACTAGTCCGAATATAGTCTTGATGCAGGACGTCGAGAAAAGCAGATCGGGTCATCCGAGTGACTACAGCAGAATAGCGATAACCGGTAGCCAGTACCGGCCAGATCAATTGGGACATATTTCCCGTAAAATTGTCCAATGGTGAAACGTATTCGATGGGCGGCATCCATGGTTCTCCGAACCAGGCTTGAGAAAATATCAACAAGCCCAGAATAATCAGAATGCCCAGCCAGAATGACGGTACGGCGACACCTGCGATAGAAATGGTACGTACCAGATAATCTACCCAAGTGTTTTGTTTAATCGCTGAGATGACGCCAAGTGGGATCGCAATGATTACAGAAACCACTGTCGCCATGATCGCAACCTGTAGCGAGAGTGCAAAGCGATGGTTCAGTTCTTGAATAACGGGTCGTCCCGTCCACAAAGAGATACCAAATTCAAAAGTCAAAACTTCTTTGATAAATTCAGTGAACTGGATGTAGAGCGGTGCATTTAGCCCGAGATCTTCTCTGCAGAGTTCAAGTAGGGCGGGGTCCAAGTCGTAGCCATAGTCGACCCATCTGGCGAGGCAGATATCTCCTGGAATTACTCGCATCAGAAAAAATATCAGTATCCCCGCGCCCAGAAGGGTCGGAAACATAAGCAGGATGCGGCCTAGAATGTATTGTTGCAATGTGCGGCGCCCTGTGAGGTTCAGATCGGTGTTGCTGTTTCCGTGATCATCGATGCAGAAATACCGAACAAAACGGCTTAACAGTACAATTATGTCATGGTGTGCTGAAAGGGCGGGCTTTCATGGTCTCCAGCTGGATATACTGGCAGCGCCTGGTTGATGCAACAACAGCTAGGACCGATCGAAAAAAGAGAAGACTGTGGGCAGAAGTGAATTCTCCAGGTATTGTTTCTTAGGGTGCAACTGGAAGAGACAGGTGGGACATACCGTAAAGGGAATCAAAGAAACTAAGGGAACTTGAATGGAGAAGTTTCTGCGGTCTCATCGAATTGCAAGTGCGGGTATCCTGATTTGTACCGTTTTGCTCTACTCGCCAACAATCGGTTTCGACTTTCTGCACCTCGATGACATCACCTATATTCTGTCCAACCCAATGGTTGCAAGCGGATTTTCCTGGGAAGGGTTCCAGTGGGCATTTTCCTCCTTAGAGCTGAATCAGTGGATGCCGGTTACCATGTTGTCGTTAATGCTCGATGCCGAACTGTTTGGTGTCGACAGTGCAAGTGGCTGGCATTTAGTCAATGTGTTATTGCATACGCTCAATTGTCTATTGCTGCTGTGGGCTCTACGAGGGTTATTGCCACATCCTTGGCAGTGCCTGTTGGTTACAGCGCTGTTTGCTTTTCATCCAATGCACATCGAAGTTGTGGCGTGGGTGGTTGAACGAAAAGAGCTTCTGGCGATGACATTTGGACTGATCAGTTGGATCGCCTTTCAGCGTTGGCGACGACACCGGGAATATGTCTTTTACCTGTTGTCTTGCCTCTCTTTTCTTGCCAGTCTTGGCAGTAAACCGATGTGGGTAAGTTGGCCGCTGATTCTATTAATCATCGAATGGTCCACACATAATTTTCGATGGCGTGCGCTCTCATCCAGTTTGATCGACAAGCTGCCGTTGCTGGCAATGTCAGCATTGATAAGTGTGCTCACTCTGTACAAAGCTGCAGCCTGGACACTTTCGGAAGCGCTAGCCCCACCTTTCTTTTATATGGACCCGCTATTGAGCGCCGTATCTGCGCTTGGCTATTATCTCGTGAAGAGCATCCTTCCATTTGGCCTCTCGACTTTTTACGAGCTGTGGCCAGGCGCTTTCTCACTATTAGACACGTTGTTCGCTGGATTATGGGTGACGGCAGGCACGGGCTTGGCAATTGCAGTTGTTAAGCGGCAACCATTGGTCTTGGGAGGGTGGCTCTGGTTTATTGTCAGTCTCATTCCTATTTCTGGCTTGTTCCAGCACCACAATCAATGGGTCGCAATTCGATTCAGTTACTTTCCGCATATTGGTTTGTTTATCAGTATGACCATGCTCCTTAATGAATTGGTCAGGGTGTACCCAAGAATTTTACACGTCTCAAGTGTTCTGGTCGTCGTCGTATTATCGGGGTTTGCCTGGAGTGCAAGTGGACAGCAGGAGCACTGGCGGAACAGTGAACGGTTTTGGCAAAGAGCGATTGAAGTTACGGGTGGTGGTCCCGTAACCCACTATTACTTGGGAGATTATTATTCCATGCTGTCGAGGCAGAATGAAGCGCTCGCGCAATACGAAACCGCGAATCGATTAGCGAGCGCCAATGGTTTTGTGCTCGCACCAACGCTTCAAAGAGCAGCACTCATAGGGCTGAGATTGGGCCGAGAAGAATTGGGCAAGGAACGTACGAGAATGTTGCTCGAACATGGGTTCTATGAAGATGAACTGGCTGCGGTAGCAGTGCTAGGGAGAGATCTCACAGTTGCAGGTGAATATTCGTTGGCAATCGATGTGCTTTCCAAACTGGTGAAAAACTACGGCAAGCAGGAATTCAATTGGTTAATCATGGCGAGGTTGGTGCTCACAGCAGCATATCTTGAGTCAGAACAGAAAAAAACTGCAGATAAGCAGCTTGATATTGCGATGTCTTCTGTTCCGTGGCTCAGAGAGGACCTTTGTGGATTACCGAATAATGACTCTAGCGGTATGGCCAACAAATTGTTTCAATTCGCGCCATTATCTCGAGTTTCGGTCCTGCGGTTGCAAGAATTTATTGAAAGCTATTGTCATAAAAGTGAGAATTACCAGTAACGGTGTATACGCTGCCTAATGGCATCAGCGCTAGATTAGCAGGTACGCACTAGGCCGTGCGTCGAATATGAGGTCCCACTCAGTATCCAGGTCTCTAGTTGATGACATGGCGGGGTAATACTTATCCCGTATATTTCGTTCAGAATAA
>CAZEKE010000054.1:0-7047 GCA_964512815.1 uncultured Acidiferrobacteraceae bacterium | reverse complement strand
TTCTTCCCTTTAAGCCCGGCCTGGTTGGAGGGCACTGTATTGGTGTAGATCCCTACTACCTGACGCATAAGGCACAGCTGATCGGATATGAACCCCAGGTGATCCTTGCAGGTCGAAGGATCAATGATGGAATGGGTCTATATGTTGCGGAGAAAATTATCGAGCTCATGGCGCAAAGCAGCAAAGATCACGATGGCAGCGTATATGTGCTGGGGGTGACGTTCTAAGAAAACTGCAGTGATGCCCGAAATTCTCAGGTCTTTGGTCTGGTCAAATACCAGCAGAAAAATGGAATTAGAGCATCGGTGTGCGATCCTCTGGCGGATGATGATTCCGTCAAATTGGATCAGGACATTACCCTTATTCCAATTGAACAATTGCAGGTTTCTCCGGTTCTCATCGTAGCCGTGCCGCACCGGAATTTCGGTTCGGGAAAGGATCTGGTTAGAAAGTTTCTGCCGTAGCAGGAACCAGGTCTTTTCATAGACGTCAAATCAGCTTACCGGGACGTCGCAGATGAAAATTCCAGATTGACATACTGGAGCCTATAGGCCGTGAATATCCTGGTGACAGGTGCTGCGGGTTTTATCGGTGCTGCGCTGTCTGAAACTCTGTTACGACGTGGTGAACACCTGGTCGGGATTGACAATCTCAATGACTATTACGACGTCGAACTGAAAAATGCCCGGTTAAAACGGTTGTCCAGTCATTCCGGGTTTACTTTCGTTCAAGTTGATATCTCCGATCGTCACAGCATTTCAGAGCTATTCCATAACAGTGGTTTTGACATTGTTGTAAATCTTGCCGCGCAGGCCGGCGTGCGCTACTCCATGGAGAATCCTTCGGCTTACGTTGATGCCAATCTGGTTGGATTTGGCAATATTCTTGAAGGATGCCGGCACGGAGAAATTACTCATCTGGTCTATGCGTCGTCCAGTTCGGTATACGGCTCAAACCGAAAACTGCCGTTCGCGGAATCCGATTCGGTCGATCATCCCATCTCGCTCTATGCGGCAACCAAAAAAGCCAACGAGCTCATGGCGTACGCCTATTCGCACCTTTACAGGCTCCCGACAACGGGTCTTCGATTTTTCACGGTGTATGGGCCCTGGGGCCGGCCCGATATGGCTCTGTTCAAGTTCACGAAAGGGATCCTGGAAGGCATCCCAATTCCTGTTTATAACCGCGGTGAGATGATGCGTGATTTCACCTACATTGACGACATCGTTGAGGCCGTGACTCGGGTGATCGATAATCCGCCAGAGCCTTTGCCCGAAGATTCAGAAGAAAGAAAAGGATCGGCTGGAACAGGGGCGCCTCATCGAATTTATAATATTGGAAACAGCAGGCCCGTACCATTAATGGATTACATCCAGGCATTGGAACAGGCTCTGGGCAGCAAAGCCCATCTGGATTTGTTGCCGATGCAGCCCGGCGACGTCCCAGCCACCGAAGCGGATGTCAGCCGTCTAGTTACGGATTTTGGTTACCGCCCAAAAGTTCAGGTGGAGGAGGGAATCACCCGATTCGTTGAATGGTATCGGGAATATTACGGCGTTCAGGCTGACGCCTAAGCGCAGTGTACGCGCCGGCACAACGAACCTTGATGCTCAACTCTCGCGGATGTGGATGGCCACAGAATCGCCGAGCGAGTTGATTCTGGCCAGGGCCTCTTCGGCAGCGCTGGAATCAAGACCTTGTTCTTTGCGGTCCAGTATCAGATATTGGAGCCCCTGTCGGTCGTAGAGCACGGTACCGGAATGATCACGCAACTGGGCAACGAATCCTTCACCGGGCAGGTTAAACAATCCGGCAAATTGCTGTGTGTCACCATTGATCATTGGAAAACTAATCCGTCAGATATGATATTCGATCACTGTACGGTGGCACACCGTACTCGAGAAAAGTGAGAATACCACCAAAAGGCCGACAGGATAGAACCGAATGACCCAGGAACAGCAGAAGCAGACTGCAGCAGAAGCGGCTCTGGATTTGATCGAACTGGGTGATGTGATCGGGGTCGGAACAGGTTCGACCACGAACTATTTTATTGATGCGCTCGGCAAGGTCAAAGGGAAGCTGGATGGTGCCGTTGCCAGTTCCGAGGTCAGCGCGTCTCGACTTGCGGCCATCGGTATTCCAGTCCTCGACCTGAACAGAACCGGAGATCTTTCTCTGTATGTGGATGGTGCAGACGAATCAACACGAAATCTTCATCTGATAAAGGGGGGTGGCGGTGCGCTGACCCGGGAAAAGATCGTTGCAAGCGCCAGCCGAAAATTCGTCTGTATCGTTGATCAATCCAAGCTCTCAGATGTTCTCGGGTCGTTTCCGTTACCGGTGGAGGTGATACCCATGGCCCAAAGCCTGGTGTCACGCCGTTTGATCACAATGGGCGGTATGCCTGAGCTCAGGGCCGACTGTGTGACTGATAATGGGAACGTCATTCTGGATGTGCGAAACCTTGATTTGACTGATCCATTGAGGATTGAGCTGGAACTTAATGCGATCCCGGGTGTTGTGGATAACGGCATCTTTGCCAAGCGAAGGGCAGATGTTCTTCTGATTGGTAGGGACGACGGCGTTGAAATCCTGCGTGTCTGAAGGGTGGACCCCGTCTGGGCGTTCGCCCCGACCCTTCCCGTAAGAACCCGAAAGGTTAATTCCCGGCCACCACGTCTCGGTTGCCCCAACGAGCTGGCCTGTTCTATTCAGTGGACTGTCAACGCGGCGAAGAATCCAGCAGGTTCTTGAACGCGTCGTAGGATGGCATCTTGCGGAACTGCCCGGTTCGATGATCAACCAGACCGTAACCTGGGTTGATCAACTGCCACCAGTACACCCGATCGACCAGTCCAGAGTCGTGGGCAATCCGAAAGTACTCGGTCAGATAACGCGCCTGGGTAGCTTCATCCACGGTCGAACGCGGATGGCCTGAATTGGGTGTATACGGCTTGGTGTTGAGTAAAGGCCAGTTGGTTTCTGTAATCCAGAGCTTTCGGCCACACCGATTAGACAGGGACACCAAGGCTGCTATCAGACGAATCTTTCGTTGAAGATCGAACAGACCATACTGTCTGGAGTAGGGTGAGCCACGCCGGTTGACGTACAACAGCGCGCTGCAGATATCGAGTTGATAGTGGTGAAAATTGATGAGCGTCCTCAAAGTCGCGATCGGTTCGAAATCAATCACCGAAGAGCCGGCGAGTTGCAGATCAGGATACCGATGTTTGAGATCGTTGACGCTGTCAAGCAGGGCTAGGTACTCGCCGGTGTTGTGACAGCCCCACTTGCTCCGGTTGATCGCATTGCCGAGTTGAAACTGATTTGTCAGTGGCTTAAAAGCGTCAATGATCCGGGTAACCGCCCGTTGCCATTGTTCGAGATCAGTCACCCTCTGGCGGTCCTGGAGAATATTGATGAGTAGGACCCGATCCCGGAATAGTTCGGCGAACCGCAGATAGTCGTCAAGTTGGTCGATATGCCAGCAGGGCACCCGTATCAATAGATGCCGGACACCAAGTTCTTCGACCATTTCGCGGGTGGCGCCGTTACTTTCCCGGTCCGGCGAAACACCCAGTCCGGCAAATTCCTCTAGGGACGCGCGAGGAGTCGCCATAGGTTTCAGTGTTGCGTACCGCCAGGCGATAAGCGGGAGGAGTCCCACAGTACTCAGCGTGGTGGTAGCGAGTTCGGTGAGATTCCCGGCGGTTATACGGGGTTTCTGGTGGGCTGTCAGTCGATGGGGCTGATCGGAGTCAGGGTCCCACCAGGAAGGGTGTGCTTCATTCATGGGCTGCGTCTGGCGAGAATATCATGCACCGTATGCCCGAGCCTCAAGCCACGTAGCTCGTACTTGGTTTTCGGCCTGTGGTCTGGTCGTTCTGAGAAGCGTCCGACTCCGGCCTGGTTGACGAGGCCTGGATGGCGGTCAATACCGGTGAGAATTTGATTGGCATAATCATCCCAGTCTGTCGCAACATGCAGCAACCCGCCCGGTTTTAGAGAGTCGGCCAGTACGTCGAGAAATCCAGAATCGAGAAGACGCCGCTTATGGTGGCGTTTTTTGGGCCAGGGGTCCGGGAAATACACCAAGACCCGGTCAACTGATCCTGGGCGAACCCGCTCCGGAAAAACTGTCGCGGCATCGTCGACAATCACCTTGACGTTATTCAGCCCGTCCTTATGAAGATTCATCAGGAGTTGACCGGCGCCAGACCGGTGGGGTTCAATGCCGAGAAAGCCGCCCGCCGGTTCACGAGTCGCCATCTGGTGCAGAGACTGGCCATCACCGAAGCCGATTTCAATCGTGACCGGCGCCCGCTCACCGAACAGCGCTTCCCATTCCAGAATCTCGTTTTCGTTATTGAGGCCGTAGAGGTGCCAAAGGTCAGCCAGCGCTTTTTTCTGTGCAGGCGTCATGCGGCCTTCGCGACGAACAAAACTTCGGACCTGTTTTGAACGCCTATCCGCGTCTGTCGTTCTGGAAAAGGCGGTGACCGTCATGATCAAAAAGGTTACCTGTGGGCCAGGTACGAGCCCGCGTGGTATTGTCCTGCGGTTTCGACTGACAGATAATTCTGTTGGATCGTGCGGGTGTAGTTCAATGGTAGAACATCAGCTTCCCAAGCTGAATACGGGGGTTCGATTCCCCTCACCCGCTCCATTCTACCTCGCGCTTCGGCCGGCGAACCAGTGTAACCGGGTAGACCATACCGAGGCGCACAATCTGATCTTGAGGTGGGGTTTCCGTGCTGAGAAAGAAAAGTCTTCGACGATAATGGGAATCACCCGGGTGACACGTTGACCATTGTTTCGTCGTCGGCATTGGTGATTTTCCTTAGATGGGGATGGTTTCGATTAGCGCTTTGTTTCCGGTCGCTGCTGGCCCAAGACCCTAGGCTCAACAATTGAATGACATGAGGACAGAAAAATGAATGCCAACTGGAATTATCCCACGGCGATGCGGGTGGGTCCGGGCCGCATAGCGGAACTGCCGGACGCCTGCCGTGAACTGGGAATCAAAGTACCGCTGCTGGTCACCGATCCTGGATTGTCCGCCCTGCCGATGGGCGAAGCTGCTGTGATAAGTTGCCGGGATGCGGGACTTCGCTGTGAAGTATTCAGTGATGTCAGGCCCAACCCGACCGGGCGGAACGTCGAAGAGGGTGTCAGATGCTATCTCGATGGTGAACACGATGGGGTAATCGCATTTGGCGGTGGGAGCGGATTGGATGCCGGCAAGGCCATTGCTCTTATGGCCGGGCAGTCGGCACCAATCTGGGCACTGGAGGATGTGGGCGACAACTGGCTGGAGGCAGATAGTGATGCAATCGCCCCGATTGTTGCTGTACCGACTACTGCCGGAACAGGTTCGGAGGTCGGGCGTGCGTCAGTAATCCTCGACGAATCCGCTGAAGTCAAGAGAATCATCTTTCACCCGCGAATGCTCCCAGCGATCGTTATTCTTGATCCGGAACTGACCGTCGGGTTGCCGGCAGATCTGACTGCAGCTACCGGTATGGACGCCCTGTCACACAGTCTGGAGGCCTGGTCGTCACCGGCATTTCACCCCATGGCCGAAGGGATTGCTGCCGAGGGGATTCGCCTGGTCAAAGCGTTTCTGCCGCGTGCGGTGGCCAACGGCAATGATCTTGAAGCAAGAACCCAGATGTTGGTGGCGTCAACCATGGGCGCAACATCTTTTCAGCGGGGCCTGGGTGCAATGCATGCCTTGTCACATCCACTTGGCGCGCTTTACGACGCTCATCACGGTACCCTGAACGCCATTGTCATGCCCTATGTGCTGCAGGCCAATCGATCGGCTATCGAATCGCGTATTGCACGACTGGCCCGGTACATTGGGCTTGATGATACCGGTTTTGATGGATTTCTGAACTGGGTGCTGGCGCTGCGGTCCGAGATCGGAATCCCGAACGATCTGTCTGCGTTGGGTATCGACGATGCTCAGGCTGAGCGTGTCGGTCAGATGGCGGTACAGGATCCTTCCGCGGGGACCAATCCGATTTCCTATACCGCAGAACAGTACCGGACCGTTTTCCTGGAAGCGCTGACCGGAAAGCCGCGTCAGGGCAGTGCCTGACACATTGAATCGATTAATGAGGGTGTGTCAGAACCTCCCGACGGGTCTTAAATTGCCCTGTTGATTGCCGGTTGACTGTCGCGGAAGCTGGTACCGCATCTTTCAGTATGGTGCCGGCGCGGTTTGAAGCGCGCCCAAAAAATCAGTTTCGAGTTTGACCCTGACCCGTGGAATGTGGTCCTCAATGCCACGTCTCGGAGTACAATCACCCTGGGCCTCGTGGCCTTGGATCACCCGATAAACCCGAGGTGCTGATGCTCAGGATTGGGACCCGGCGAAGTCCGTTGGCGATGTGGCAGGCGAGCCACGTTCGCAATCTGCTGCTGACCAATTACCCCGACCTTGACATTGAACTGGTCGGAATCAGTACCCAGGGCGACCGGACCCTGGACATGCCACTGTCGTCGAAAGGCGGCAAAGGCCTTTTTCTTAAAGAATTGCAGCAAGCCCTCGTCGAAGGGCAGATTGACCTCGCCGTTCATTCGATGAAAGACGTTACCGTCAACCAACCGGCCGGGTTACGCATTGCGGCGATCTGTGAGCGGGAAGACCCCCACGACGCACTGGTATCCACCCGTTATTCAGAGCTGGCCGACTTTCCGGCTGGCGCCAGTGTTGGTACCTGCAGTTTGCGCCGGCAGTGCCTGTTACGCTTTCGTTATCCCGACCTTTCCGTGATGGATCTTCGCGGCAACGTCAACACCCGGCTACAGCGTCTTGACGAAGGAGATTTCGACGGCATCATTCTGGCAGCGGCCGGGCTCAAACGGCTCGGTATGGAAAAACGTATCCGGCAGATCATTCCCGCCGATCTGATGCTCCCCGCAGTGGGTCAGGGGGCCCTGGGGGTCGAATGTCGAGAAGAGGACGAACAGACTAATCGCTTGCTGGTAAAACTGGACCACCCGCTGACCAGAGTACGGGTTACCGCCGAGCGGGCCGTT
>CAZEKE010000053.1:0-2932 GCA_964512815.1 uncultured Acidiferrobacteraceae bacterium | reverse complement strand
GAAAATGAAAAAGAGGTAAGTAAAGAGCAAAGCCCACTGGAACGCCGGCGCACCGATGGCATCACCGATAAACCCGCCCAGAGGTTCCGTTTCTGCGGTGACCATCGGGATCAATTGCCCCTGGGAAGTGCGCTTGAAATGGGGCAACGGAAACCGCAGCAGCCGACTGTAAAGGTCGTAACGGAAACGGCGCAGCATGCGTTCGCCCAGAACACCTTTATAGACGTTGATATAGAACTTCAGACCGCCATTGATAATGACGAGCAGCAAAAACACCCCACACAGTATCAACAAATAGCTGATCTGATCGACGTCGAACCCAAAAATCGCGTCTGGTATGTCCTGCCCGCCAATGGCCTTGTTGATGATCTCTTTAGGAACCATCAGCCCAACGTAAACCAAGGGCATCGAGATTGCGGTCAACAACAGGAGAAACAACTGGCCACGCAAGGTGTGTTTCAGAATGTACTTGTAGATTGAACGTTCCATAGTTTGACCAAGCGACTCGTGCTTGAAACTGGACTGGCCGCTAAAGCACCCGAGCAATGCGATAATCCGCCACTTATACCACAACCGGCCCAACCACCCTATCTGATCCGGCTGGACCAAATGACAGGTAACGACCCTTTATCAGCGAACGTCGTCATGGTCCTGAAGGGCTATCCCCGCCTGTCAGAGACGTTCATCGCCCAGGAGATCCTGGGACTCCAGCAATCCGGACTGCTGCTGCAGCTGGTCTCTTTGCGCAGGCCCACCGATACCGCGACTCATCCCATCCACAATGAGATCAGGATCCCTGTTCGTTATCTCCCGGAGTACCTCTATGAGGACCCCAGAGCCGTCTTCCACGCCTGGCAAAGCGTGCGGCGCCTGCCGGGCTACAGAAAAGCACTCGCCGCGTGGTTCTCTGATCTATGCCGAGACCCGAGCCCCAATCGTGCCAGGCGCTTCGGGCAGGCCATGATTCTGGCTCGGTCACTGCCGGCTGCAACCGGCCTGATTTACGCCCACTTTCTGCATACGCCAGCATCAGTCGCCCGTTATGCCGGATTGATGCGAGACCTGCCTTGGGCGGTGTCTGCGCACGCCAAGGACATCTGGCTCACCCCGGAATGGGAAAAAAGAAAAAAGCTCACCGATTGCGCTTGGCTCACGACCTGCACCGTCGCCGGACAGCAACACCTTCAGGAGCTTGCACCACCCGGCATGACGATCCAGCTCAATTACCATGGTTTGGACCTTTCGCGTTTTCCTGAACCTGCGGGCTCCACCCCACAATACGACGGCGCTACCGCAGAATATCCGGTCCGCCTGCTGTCGGTTGGACGGGCGGTCGCCAAAAAGGGCTTTGACGTTCTCCTAAAAGCTCTCGCCGATCTGCCTGACTCCAGGCATTGGCGATTTACCCATGTGGGCGGAGGCGCGTTGCTGGACCGTCTGAAAACCCAGGCCAAGACGCTTGGCATCAACGACCGAACTACCTGGCTTGGTCCGCTTGAGCAGGAGAAGCTGCTCGAAGAGTACCGCAAAGCCCACATATTTGTTCTCGCCAGCCGGATCGGCCCGGACGGTGATCGTGACGGCCTTCCGAACGTACTCATGGAGGCTGCAAGCCAGCGGCTTGCCATCGCGGCAACTTCGCTGCCCGGAATTTCTGAGCTGATCACACATCAGCGCCATGGACTTCTGGTGCCTCCTGACGATCCCGGACGCCTGTCCGATGCTTTACAGCAGCTCATCGGAGATCCGGAATTGCGGCTGCGAATCGGAACGGCCGCTAACGATCTTGTACGCGCTGATTTCAATCACCGCAGCAACCTGTTGCCGCTGCTTCGGCTTTTCAGGAACTGATCCCGGCCGTGCGTATCGCGTTCTATGCCCCGATGAAACCCTTGGATCACCCGGTTCCTTCCGGTGATCGACGAATTGCTCGGCTCTTCGTAGACGCCCTGACAGCTGCTGGACACCAGGTTCAGGTCGCAACCCGATTCCGCTCTTTAGATATCACCGGTGACTCTGGCCGCCAGGCCCGCATCGCACACATCGGCCAACGCATCGCCGAACGCCTGGTCCGGCGTTATAAAACGCAGCCTCACACCTCGATTCCCCAACTGTGGTTCACCTATCACCTCTATCACAAGGCCCCTGACTGGATCGGACCGCGTGTCTGCCGGCTTCTGGACATTCCTTATGTGATTGCTGAGGCCTCATTTAGCCCCTCAAAGGCCGACGGCCCATGGCACCTCGGGGCCACGCAGAGCGCTTGCGCTCTTTCTTGTGCGAACGGAATCCTCTCTCTGAACCCGCGGGATGTCGAGTGCCTTCAGCCCCACCTCTCGAACACCACCCGGCAACTGCTGATTCCGCCCTTTCTGGAGCCGCTGCCCACCCTTCGGGACCGTGGCGACTACCGCCGACAGGTGGCAGCAGACCAGGATCTCGATCCCGCGGTCCCCTGGATGATCTGCACTGCGATGATGCGGTCCGGCGATAAACTGGCCTCTTACAAGGTGCTGGCCGACACGCTGGCTCACCTACACGATCTATCCTGGCAGCTGATGGTCGTCGGTGATGGCGAAGAATCCCGGCGGGTTCGCAACCTGTTCAGTGATATCGAACCATCGAGGATCCGTTTTGCCGGCAGGCATTCAGCGGAATCCCTCCAGGAACTCCTGACCGCAAGCGATATATTCATATGGCCGGCGGTCAATGAGGCTTTCGGCATGGCCATTCTCGAGGCTCAGCAAAGCGGGCTGCCGGTGATTGCCGGTCACAGCGATGGTGTGGCTGCTATCGTCGATCACGGTATATCGGGTCTGCTGTGCCCGTCCGGCGAGGCAAACAGCCTTGCCAGCGCTGCCCGCCACCTGTTGACCGACAGTACGGCAAGGAAACGAATGGGACGTCACGCATCAGAGAGAGCTCTACGGAT
>CAZEKE010000052.1:0-4432 GCA_964512815.1 uncultured Acidiferrobacteraceae bacterium | reverse complement strand
TCGCATCAATATCCAGCTGCCATCAGGCGCACTGAAACAACCCATCCCGTCCGGCAGTGGTGGCATTCGGTGACCATCTGTCATCGGGTCTCCTGAGCGCTCGAGTGTGTGGTACGAAAAGCCCTGCGGCAGGTCGAGGATACCGTTTGGATCCGTGATGAGATCGTACGGACCGTCCCATGCTGGATTCCGGCCATAGAGCCAAGTCAGCATAGCCCCTCCCGCGAGGATAGCTGCGCCTGAGGTCACAACTTCGCGCCGGGTTATACCCAATACTCAGCTACTGGATTAATCGGGTGTGGATTGCAGATCTTGCAGCGTGCCTATCGTGACATCTTAATCAGAGTCTGGTCCCTTATTCTCTGATTAACCGCTTGAATCGCTCCCGCAATACGATGGGGTGTAACGGCACGACGGGCAAGGGACGGTTACCGGCAGTCACCCTGGAGACGATCACAGCCATATTTCCGTCGGCCAGGCAGTCGGATAGTACTCCTGCGGTTTCTTCACCGGGGCATTCAAGAACGGTCTGACACCCGGCGCCCCGAGCCATATCCGCCAGAGATGTCTTGCCGCTGGTGTAGCTGGCCTGGTCGCCGGTTGATCCATAGCTGCCATTGTCGATGATCAGGAGAATCAGGTTGTCCGGGGCCCGGTTGCCTATGGTTGCTAAAGTACCGAGATTCATCAGTACCGAACCGTCGCCTTCAAGAGCGACAACAGGTTTTGACGTCGTTAACGCCAGACCAAGACCGATGGACGAACACAGACCCATGCTTCCCAGCATGTAAAAGTGGTTGTCGCGGTCCGAGATCTCGTGTAACTCCTGTGAGGGTATGCCGATGTTGCAGACCACCAGTGCATCTTTAAGCACAGGGGCCAGAGTCTCCAACAGCTCGTAGCGGTTCACAGCTCACCTTCCATCAACTGAAAGTCGATCAGAATAGCAACGGCCGACTCCGCCACACGAGCGTGGTCGATGAGAGGCCTGATCTCATCCAGGTCCTCCTGTCGATGGCAGTGGATTGCGGGAATCTGCAGCAGTTTCAAAAGTTCGGGAACGAGTATGCCCATGGGCACCTGGGCAGGGACGGGCTCACCCGGAGAGCCGCGATAGCTCATCAGCATCACGACCGGCAGCTGAAAGAACTGGGTCAGTGACTTGATGGCATTGATTGAATTGCCGAGTCCCGAGTCCTGCATCAGGATACATGGCAGATGTCCGGCAAGACCCGCTCCGGCACACAGGCCGAATCCTTCTTCTTCGCGGGTCACTGGCAGATAGCAGGTGTCACTGTCCTGCTCGAGTAAATGGATCTGTCCGGCTAGTAATTTACACGGCACGGAGACAAAGAAATTGCAGCCGGCAGATTTCAGGTTGGTTATCAGCTGAGTGGAGATGGTAGAACTCATAATTGCTCTGTTGTGTTGATTGTTAAGGCGCCAGGGATCGGTGTGATGGGCAGGATTGTACAGCGTGAGTATACGGCGAACAGTAGATGCCCTATTGGGCCACGCCTGAACCGTTGACGGGGAGAGTGAACGCATCGGCGACCGAACCGGTTCTTCTGCGCCGGACTTGAGTCTCGAGTACGGAGTCTGGCATCACCTGCAGCGGTCATACTGTCGCAGCAGATCGACCAGGCGATCGTGATCAATTGCGCGACAGATCCGCCCTGTCGGGCGCAGCGTCGTCATGTCCTCTGCGGCCAGCAGCGCGTTCACCACAGCCTCTTCGATGGATTCGACCGCAGCAAGATAAATCGGGTCGCACTGTTCGTCATTGACCCACTCGAACGACAGAAACGCCTTGTCGATCTGCGAGAGGGACATCGGGTTGGCAACACTGAAGGCCAGGAAAATATCCCCTGAATTGTTGCCGCCGGGTGTACCACCTCGGCCGATCCCAATCGCGGCGCGTTTGGCCAGGCGGGTGAGTTGGTGCGGCATCATTGGAATGTCAGTGGCCAATACCCCGATGATCGACCCGAGTTCATGGCTGGACATCAGTGCATCTTCAGTCATCTGCCGCCCGACCGGAACCCCGAGAACGGTAAACCACGGCCGCCTGCCGTGATTGGCTTGAACCAGGGCGGCGACCGTAAAGTGCTGTCCATCGACGGCAACTTGGCGCGATGAACTTCCCGTACCGCCCTTGAACTCGTAACAGATCATGCCGGTACCACCGCCCACATTACCTTCCCTGACCGGGCCCGCTGTAGCCGAATGCAGGGCTTGCAGAGCGTGATCCTCGGTCAGGTGCTGACCGTTGATGTCATTGAGAACACCGTCATAGGTCTCGGCGACCACCGGCATCGCCCACAGGTGTTCCTCACCCCATTGCTCTTTGTAGGTCTCGATGATCCAGCGTACGGCGGCATGGTGAACGATGCCTACGCTGTGGGTGTTGGTAATGCAGACAGGCCCGACCAGGTAGCCGCCGTCGTGAATCCAGTGTGTGCCGGTCATCTCGCCATTGCCGTTCAAGGCGTAAGCGCCGGCCCAGACCGGGCTCGGTTCCGGGTCGCGGCCTTTGGGCAGGATCGCGGTGACCCCGGTACGTACCGGGCCTTTACCGGGCACCAGGGGGCCTTCGCCCTCGATCACGGTACAGTATCCGACCTCGACGTTGGGCACGTCGGTAATCGCATTGTGCGGACCCGGGATTCCAGGGAAGTCGAGCCCGAGGTCACGCGCGCTCGGTTTGTTCATCGTTGGGGCCTCTTATCCACCGTCCGCAGCGCGCGCCGGGTCCCGTGTAACGGCACCTCGTAGATCTGCGAGCTGCAGGGTTAACATCACATTGTGGTATATCATTGATCAGAAACCAAGGATCGAGTGCTTCTTTAAGGCGGTAAGGGCATGGAACAGAAGGTGACGGGGACCTGCCAGACGGGGTCAAACAAGCGGCAGAAATTTTGGTAAATTTCGTCCTACGGTTTTGGCAGATGCCGGGATTTAATGATTAGATGAGCTACGTCGTACATGTGACCGCAGTCGTCGAGGGAGATCTCGACCGCATCGAGCTGTTAATCAATGAATA
This sequence comes from uncultured Acidiferrobacteraceae bacterium, assembly GCA_964512815.1. Taxonomy (GTDB): domain Bacteria; phylum Pseudomonadota; class Gammaproteobacteria; order Arenicellales; family UBA868; genus UBA9619. The sequence goes on along the minus strand of CAZEKE010000052.1, from coordinate 1,389 downwards.
CCGGTATAACTGCCTGGCCAACCAACCTGGTATGGAGCAGTTTCTGGTCTGCCGGCCCGCCGATCAGCCCAACGTATTCCTCTACACCCAGATTTTCAGGGACGCCGAAGCCCACAAGGCGCATATCGAAGGGGACGACCCGAAAGAATTTTTCAAGAGAATGGAAGAAGAAAATTTCCAGTTCCAGGGACGCTGGATGGCTGGCCGGGAAATCAATGCCGTACCGAAGGGGCAGTTACTGAACTGATTCCTGGCTGATCAGGTGCTTGACGCCCTCGATCGCTGCACGAATGGCATTGTCGCCGTGCAGACCGGCCATCCCTTCGGGGTCATTTGGTACGCCCTGGTCCTTGCCCATCATCGTCATCACACCGCCGGCCCGCTTGCGGTGAATGCTGGCGATGATGAAGATCGCGGCGGCTTCCATTTCCGAGCAGATGGCCCCGCCCGCCTCCCATGCCTGCCAGCGCTGTGCCAGTGCCGTGGACATCGGTTGTCGTTCCGGTTCCACTTCACCGTAGAAAGAGTCCTTGGAATGGGACACCCCAATCCTGAAGGTCAGTTCCAGTTTCAATGCGGCCTGCCGCAATGCGATCACAACGTCCGGATCAGCGACAGCAGGGTACTCGATCGGTAGATACTGGCGGCTCGTGCCCTCGTCCCGGATAGCCGCGGTGACGATGGCAATGTCGCCGGTTTTAGTGCCGGGCTGGATGCCCCCGGAGGTGCCGACCCGAATAAAGGTCTGGGCACCGACCCGGATCAACTCCTCCACGGCGATGGCGGTCGAGGGACAGCCTATACCAGTAGAGGTGACCGAGACCTTTTCACCCAAAAGCGTTCCAGTGTAGGTGATGTATTCACGGTTTCGAGCAATCAGTTTGGGCTCATCAAAGAATCGAGCGATCTTCTCGCAGCGACCGGGGTCACCGGGCAGCAGAACATAGCGTCCAACATCGCCCTGTTTCAACTGCAAGTGATACTGTAGGGTCATTAAAATCACCTCGTAGACACTTAAGACCACTTCAAAGAACCTGGGGTGTACTGCGCCGGTCCGATACTCAGTATAGCGGTTAAACAGGGCGGTAATCGGCCGGAGCTGGGTTCAGGCGGTCGAACTGGAACCCGGTGACGTCCTGGGGGGAGGACCGGTCCGCGAGCCGGAAATCCTGGGATACTGCAATATCCGCAACTTTGCCGGGGTTGCGTTCGCCAGCAATGGCTGAAAAGATGTCTGCATCGACTGAACTCTACGGATCACCGTTTCTACTCCAGCCTTAAGCCCATGGATGCTGCGCTTTTCCAATTCGACAACAGCTACGCCCAACTTCCGGAACGCTTTTACGCCAAGCTGCCGCCAACGCCGGTGGCGGGACCCCGTCTCGTTCG
>CAZEKE010000051.1:0-5624 GCA_964512815.1 uncultured Acidiferrobacteraceae bacterium | reverse complement strand
CTTCACGTCCTGCAGCACACCGGCTAGGACGAAGACGTTCAGGCCGACCGGCGGTGTGATCAGGCTGATCTCGGTCACGACGACTGCGATGATGCCGAACCAGACCAAAATCTCTTCGGGACCGAGTCCCGCATAGCCTAGTTCCTGGACCACTGGAAAAAAGATCGGAATAGTCAGCAGCAGCATGGACAGACTCTCGAACACGCAGCCGAGTACGATGTAGATCAAAAGGATGACGGCCAGAACCATCAGTGGCGACATGTCGACCCCGGTGACGAATTCCAGCAGCCCTACCGGCAGACCGGCGCGGTTGACAAAATTCGAGAAAATCAAGGCGCCGAACAGGACAGTGAATAACATAGCGGTGGTGCGGGCGCTGTTGACCAGAACCTCGTAATAGTCGCGCCAGGACCGGACCCCTCGGGCGAGCGCCAGCAGGACGGCTCCTCCTGCGCCGATACCGGCCGCCTCAGTCGGTGTAAAGATGCCGCCGTAGATGCCCCCGATCACCAGCACGAACAGGACCAGTGTGCCCCAGATTCCACGCAGGGCGATCAGGCGCTCAGGCCAGGATGTCCGCTCGGCCCGGGGACCATCCTGAGGTCGGCGCCAGACCACGTATTGCACAGCGACAAGGTAAAGGACAATCCCGAGCAGGCCCGGAAGAAAGCCCGCAGCAAAGAGTTCGCGGATGCTGGTTTCGGTCATCAGGCCGTAGATCACGAGGATCACGCTGGGCGGGATCAGGATACCCAGGGTGCCCCCGGCTGCGATGGAAGCCGTGGCCAGGGAATCAGCGTAACCGTACTGGCGCATCGGTGGCATAGCGACTTTGGACATGGTGGCGGCGGTCGCGAGGCTCGACCCGCAGATGGCACTGAAGGAGCCGCAGGCCACAATGGTCGCCATCGAAAGTCCACCTCTGCGATGACCTAGAAAGGCGTTCGAGGCGGCATACAGTTCTCCGGACAGTCCTGCGCGGGACACTAGATTACCCATCAGAATGAACAGGGGCACGACGGACAGGCTGTAGTTCAAGGCGGTTTCGGAAACCAGCGTGCCGATCATGGAGAGCGACGGTTTCCAACCTGTGATGAGTCCAAATCCCACGAAGCCAACAACACCCATTGCGAAGGCAATGGGCAGGCGCAGAAACACCAGAATCAGAAGAACGGCAAAGCCGATTAGTGCAACCGTCACTGTCGGTCCTATCGAGAGGGCGGGTCGGCGGGAGTCCGCTTAGTTCGCTGTGGTGGGACGATCGGGCGACATCGGTCCTCTAGCGCTGACATACCGTATGACATTGACGGCAAAAGCAGCGGCTGCGATGGCGCTCATGACGGCAATGAAGTAGGTGATGGGTGCATAGGGAATGGCCAGAAACTCGGTGGCATCACCGTACTCGGCCATAAAATTCGCACTGATCCAGACCCGCCAGGCGACAACCCCCATCATGACAGCTACCAACAGGTTCAGTATGGCCTGACGGGTATTGATCCAGCGGGTCGGTACCCAAAGGTCCATCAGGTCAACGCTGACATGTTCTTCGCGATAGCACACCGTGGGCAGGATTGCGAAGACGATGAGGCCCATCATGATCTGGGTCAGTTCTGTTGCACCATCGAGTGGTGCTTTGAGAAAATACCGCCCGATGACATCCACACAGGTCATCACCATCAGGGCGAACAGGACCAGGGACGACGCCCCGTCACCCAGTTTCAGCCCTGCCCGGGCGAACGCTGGTGACGAGGCGATGCGGTCAGTATCCGGGTCGTTGCCGCGCTGACCCATCAGATTTACTCAGTATCCCCGTGCGATGGCACGCAGTTCCTCAAGAGCGGCCTTGCCGTCGATTCCGGCCTTGTTGGCGCGTTCAATCCATTCGGCCTCCACAGGCGCCATGATCGTAAGGTACTGACTGTGGATATCATGGCTGGCGGTGGTGATGGTGGTCCCGGCCTCCTTGGCGGCAGTTAGGCCGGCTGCATCAGCCGCATCCCACTGCTGGCCCGCTAGCTTGGCGAGTTTCTCACCCGAGACGCTCATGATGGCTTTCTGGTCGGCTTCTGAAAGACCGACCAAGAAATCACTGTTCAGGATAAATGCGATACTGCCGTAGTAAAGCCCGCCGGGCTTGAGGGTGACATGGGGTACCACCTCTTTCAGGCGGAAACTCTTCTGTGTTTCGATCGGCATGAAAATCCCGTCGGCGACACCTGAAGACAACGCCTCGTAGACCTTGGGTGCCGGCAATTTGACGGCCGTCACACCGAGTGCTTTACCCACCAGGCTGCCGACGCCACCCGGCACCCGGATCTTCTGGCCGTTGAGATCGTCCAGGCTTTTGAGCGGCGTCTTGGTCTGGATGACTGCCGGGCCATGGGAGGTCAGACCGATCAGGGTGACGCCCCTGTGCTCATTGGCCTTGGCCAGGTATTTTTCGTGTACACGCCAGTACGCTACCGAGGCAGCTTCGGCGCTGGTTCCGAGGTTCGGCATTTCAACTGCCTGGGTTGCGACGTAACGCGTGTTGTAGCCGTGGAAGATCCAGGCTGCATCAGCCACACCATCGCGGACCAGTTCAAATTGTTTGAGTGGCGAGGCGAGTTTGTACTCGATTTTGGTGGTCACGCGGCCTTCGGTCGCTTCCTCAACCCACTTGCCCCAGGTCGGCCAGACCACGGCGTTGATGTGGTGAGTCGGCGGCGCCCAGCTACTGATATTGAGCACTTCCTGGGCAGCGGCCGGGGTTGTGAGGAACCCTATGGCAGCAGCCAACCCGAGTAAATTCAATCGCTTGATCATCTGCACCCTCCTTTGGATGATTGTATTGGGTCAAAAAGTGATAGCTATTGCGGTATTTCGGGGGAAAAACCCGTAACCGCCGTTATCATAGCCGTATGGTTTGTTGAAACCTCGTCCTTGTCAAGGCTAATCCGGGCTATAAGCCAGCCTCAGAAGATAGATGTCCGGGTTGAAGGGGTCCCTCGACAGGAGGAAAATCCACAGCCGTCAACAGGCGCCAGGCTGCAGCATCAGTCGGATCACGCACCGGGCCCTGCAACGACCTTAACGCACGAGGCGATTGATGAAGAACCGTATCCCGCCGGTCTGGATCGAAGGTACCGCGAGTCGCCAGGCGCACTGTGATCTGCCGGAAGGCACCTATGAACGCGAGATCGGGCGCGCCGGGTTTTTCGGACCCGCCACACATATGCACCACGCCCATCCACCCACAGGCTGGACGGTGTTCGACGGGCCGCTGCGCCCTCGGGCTTTTGATCTGACCCGGCTGGATTTCCCGTTAGGTAACCCGTGGGACGCACCGCAAGTGCTTTCCAACGCGGCCACGCAAATCCGGATGTGGGTCACACGGGGCGCTATGGAATGTCTGGTGTCCAATGCCGATGGAGACCAGGTGTTGTTCGTGCACGAAGGGTCCGGTCATCTTTATTGTGACTACGGTCACCTGGCCTTCAGCGAGGGGGACTACCTGCTGATCCCGCGATCGACCCAGTGGCGCCTGGACTGTGACGGCAGTGCGGCTCTGCTGATGATCGAGGCTACCGGCGATGCCTTTGGATTGCCCGATAAAGGACCTGTCGGTCAGCACGCCATTTACGACCCGGCGATCCTCGATCATCCTCGGATCGACGAGTTGTTCCAGGCGCAGTATTCAGAAAGTGAGACGGCTACCGTGGTCAAGCGCCAGAACAGGCTGACTACGATCACTTACCCCTTCAATCCGCTGGATGCCGTGGGCTGGCACGGCGACCTCAGCGTCCAGCGGCTCAACTGGCGGGACATCCGGCCGCTGATGAGTGCCCGTTACCACCTGGCGCCGTCGGCGCACACTACATGGCTGGCTGATCGGCTCGTCATCTGTACGTTCTGCCCGCGGCCTATCGAGAGCGACCCCGGCGCCTTGAAACTGCCTTTCTATCATGCCAACACGGACTACGATGAATTCATCTTCTATCACCAGGGTCAGTTCTTCAGCCGTGACAACATCAAGCCCGGAATGTCGACCTACCATCCTTCGGGCTTCTCGCACGGACCTCATCCCGAGGCCTACCGGATTGCAATGGCGCATGCGCGACAGGAAACTGACGAGGTCGCGGTGATGATCGACACACGCGATCCCTTGAGTGTTCATGACCTAGGTGAGGGCGTTGAGTGGCCAGGATACGCTGACAGCTGGAAGGACTGACGGCGGTCTTCGATCGCCTTGGCTTTGCAGAATCCGGCCGGCCTGCTGATCTCGCACTTCAACCCAATGTGACAGGCAGCCGCCGGAAGCCGCGGAACCGGATGCGTGGATCACGCTCGGGAAGTGCGGCGAGATCAATACCCGGGAACCGTGCCACAATCCGGCTGAAGGCAATACGTCCTTCCAGTCTCGCGACGTTCATCCCCGAGCAGGCGTGTTGTCCCTGGCCGAAGGCGACGTGGTTATTTGGCGCGCGCCCGATGTCCAGTTGTTCGGGCTGGTCGAACTGGACCGGATCATGATTGGCCGCGCCCACGCCAAGGGTCAGAAAACAGCCCGCGGGAATCTCAATGCCGTTGACCTCGATCGGTTCTATGGTCAGCCGGTTGTTCAGCTGCAGCGGGCTCTCGAATCGCAGCAACTCTTCGACCGCTGTATCAATGAGACCAGGGTCGGCTGCCAGCCGCTCAAGTTGTTCACGATGCTTGATGAGAGCGTGCAGACCGTTGCCGATCAGGTTGGTGGTGGTCTCGTGGCCAGCATTGAGCAGAAAGATGCAGTTGTGCAGCAGTTCGGGTTCGGTCAGCTTCGCTCCGTCTTTCTCGCCCTGAATGAGCCGGGTCAGCACATCGGATGACGGGTCTCCCGGTGAGTGGCGGCGCATCGCAACCAGCATCTTCAGGTACTCAGTGAACTCGACGACTGCCTGGTTCCCCGCATCCAGCACCGCTTTTCCCGGGGTCGGCTCCAGCGCGGACAGGATAGCGAGTGACCAGCCCCGCAGCGGGTCCCGTTCAGAGTGCGGAACATCCAGCAGGTTTCCGATGACCTCGATTGGGATGCGCGCTGCAAAATCGCCGATGATGTCGACCTGGTTGATATCCGACATCCGGTCGAGCAGGTCGTCAATCAGTTTCACCAGGCCGGCTTCCATCTTCCGAATTGCCCGCTGGTTGAGGGCCCCCATGATGAGACGCCGAACCCGGGTGTGGAGTGGCGGGTCATTGAACACCAGGCTGGTGGTGTGGTGTTCGAGCAGCGGACTGTCGCCGAACTTGGGCGTGAACTCGGCGTTCTTGTCGGAGCTGGTGCGTGGGTCTCTGTAAGCCGCAACCACGGCGTCGTAACCGGAGAGGAAGAACGCGTTGTCGGCCAGTCTGTGAACCGGGTCATGGCGGCGCAGCAGTGTGTACCAGGGATAAGGATTGTCGATGAACCCGGGCGGCGGTTCGGTCAGCCGGAATTCCCCCAGCCGGGCTGCCGACAGTTCTTCGCTGTTTGAGAGTTCTGCAGACATTGACGTCAGGCGCATCGACCGGGCTGGATTAGTTTAGCACCCGTCAAGAGGGCACCTTTGCCGGAAAAGGACGGGAACGCAGATACTAAATTGTATTACGGGGTTTCTCACAGGATG
>CAZEKE010000050.1:0-14633 GCA_964512815.1 uncultured Acidiferrobacteraceae bacterium | reverse complement strand
CAACTGAGGTTAAAGGAAAAGTTCGTTATCGAACAGATGAGTAAGATCGGGGGCATCGATATTGGAGAACTCAAACCATCCATAAAGAGTCCAACCTGGGGCTATCGGCGCAGAGCCCGTCTAGGAGTCAGATTGGTGCCTAAAAAGGGGGGTGTTCTGGTCGGGTTTAGGGAGAAACGGAAAAACTATGTCACCAATCTTGACATGTGCATGACCCTTGACTCTAGGCTTGGGAGACTTTTGCCTTCATTACGATCGCTGATCGCTTCATTCAGTATCCCTGACAAAGTACCGCAGGTTGAGGTGGCTGCAGGTGATCGGGATGTGGCTCTGGTTTTCAGACATTTGGCGGCGCTCGATTCCAGAGACCTGGGCTACCTCACGAGCTATGGGCATACTCATCAGGTTCAGTGTTATCTCCAGCCCGGGGGCAAAGAATCGGTCTGGCCTTATTCTCCTGGGCAGCCTCCGATGCTGGATTACGGCCTGGAAAATGGGAACATCAAAATCCAATTTTCCCCAACTGATTTTACCCAGGTGAACCATACGGTGAACGAAACCATGGTCTCGACCGCACTGGATGAACTTGAACTGGGTGCGGAAGACCATGTTCTTGATCTCTTCTGCGGAATAGGTAATTTCTCCTTGCCGACCGCGTCTCGTGTCTCTCGAGTTCTTGGTGTGGAAAACGAATCCGCGCTCGTAGATCGTGCCTCTCGGAATGCCAGTCTGAATGGTTTAGAAAACGTTCAATTCGAAAGGCGAGACCTCTACGAGGAAACACTCTCTAGTTGGAGTCCCGGGATATTTAATAAAATGATAATCGATCCACCACGTTCCGGGGCCCACGAAGTGGTCATGGGATTGGTTCCTAGACTCCGGCCTCAGCGAATTGTTTATGTATCGTGTAATCCAGCAACATTGGCCAGGGATAGCGGTACCCTGATTAACAGGACTGGGTATAGGCTTCAGTCACTGAGGGTCATCGATATGTTTCCCCACACCAGCCATGTGGAGGTTCTCGCAGTTTTTGATTCCGGCAAATAGGAATCGTAACCTTTTGATGACCGGCCAGTTGAAGCCGGGCATCAAAAGATGTTTAAAGCTATGTCAGTCGGCGGTACCGGTCTTGCCTTGTGTACTATCCTGACCGGCTTCAGTCCGCGTCTCGCTGCCTGTTCGTGGCCTGGTGTCAGACCCAGTGTTTGAGGAGTCTTGGCGACGGTTACCACGAGGTCTGCGCCCTCGACCAGGAGAATTACCCCCCCGACCCTGGCGCTGCCTATCACGTTGACTGTTCGTATTGTTCGAACGCGATCGTCCCTGTCCGCCACTGCTTCGGTTCTGCGATGTTCTACGGTTATTGTCGTTTCTTTGTCCTTGCCCGCTGCCTCGCCTGCGATCGGCCGTATTTCGCTGCCTCGTCTTAGGAGTTTTTGTTTTTTCTTCTGGAACTTTTTCGCCGGTATCCACCAATGCGGCCCAGAGGCGTGCGATAAGTCCAGGGCGTTCGCTGGTTGGGGTGGCGGCGGTTGTTGTCGTAGGCGGTGGTGGTGGTGTAGCGTCTAGCTGATCGAGTCTGACAGCTGGTGAAGCTGGTCTTTTGTTGATGGGATATGAGGAAGCTGAAACGGCTTCTTCGTCGTCGACGTTCAACTCATGGCTTGGTACATATCCTATCTGGTCGATCTCTTCACTGCGCATCCGCCTGATATTGAACTGTGGTCCCTGAAGAGTTGCTGATGGCAGAATCACGATTCGGGTTCCGAGCCGGGTCTCAATTTGTCCGACTTCATATCTTTTCTCATTCAACAGAAATGTTGCCGTATCGATTGGCAACTCGGTAACGATAGCCTCGGTATTTTCTTTGAGTGCTTCCTCTTCGAGTATCCGAAGGAGGCTCAACGCCGAGGAAGTGACGTTTCGAACTTGTCCTGTTCCCTTGCACAATTCACAGGACTGATAGTTCGATTCGCTGATTGACGTTCTGAGTCTTTGGCGAGACATTTCCAGCAACCCAAATCTGGAAATATGGCCAACCTGTATCCGGGCACGATCGCTTCTAACCGCCTCGTGAAGTCTAGATTCGACTGCCCTCTTATTTTGAGTGGATGACATATCGATCAGATCAAGCACGATCAGTCCACCCAGATCCCGTATTCGGAGTTGACGAGCTATTTCGTCGACCGCTTCCAGATTGGTCTGCAGGGCAGTTTCTTCAATGTCGGCGCCTTTGGTTGCGCGTGCCGAATTGACATCGACCGTCACGAGTGCTTCGGTGTAATCGATAACCAGGGACCCCCCTGAAACCAGATCAACTGACCGGGAATAAGCGTTCTCAATCTGGTGTTCGATCTGGAAGCGTGAAAACAACGGGATTGATTCCTGATAGTGCCTGAGTCTTACCACGTTGTCGGGCATGACTTGCTCCATAAAACGAGTCGCCCGCTCAAATATGCCTTGTTCATCTATAACGATTTCCTGAATATCGCTGCGTAGGTAGTCGCGTATGGCGCGTACCACTAGATTGCTTTCCTGATAGACGAGGAATGGAGCAGCCTTTTCATTCGAGGCATTGTCAATGGCTTGCCAGAGCTGTAAGAGAAAGTCGAGGTCCCATTGCAGTTCTTCGGGCGATTTTCCTATGCCGGCTGTTCGTGCAATCAGCGAGTGTTCGGATGGAGTAGTCAATTGACTCATCGCCTCACGTAACTCGGCGCGTTCTTCACCGACGATCTGGCGCGATATCCCACCACCTTTGGGGTTACGTGGCATCAGTACCAGGTAGCGACCGGCGAGACTGACAAACGTGGTGAGTGCGGCGCCTTTGGTACCGCGTTCATCCTTTTCAACTTGCACCAGGAACGTCTGCTTTTCCCGGATGACATCCTGGATCTTGACCTGTGCCATTGGCGTGGCCGGTGAGTAGTCCTGAAAATGTGCCCGCGAAATCTCTTTCAAAGGCAGGAATCCCTGTTTTTCCGCCCCATAGTCTACAAACGCCGCTTCAAGGCTGGGTTCAACGCGGGTGACTGTTCCCTTGTAGATGTTTCCTTTTAGTTGAGTTTTGATTGATGACTCGATGTCGAGGTCCAAAAGCCTCTGGCCATCGACGATAGCCACCCTGAGTTCCTCAGGATGGGTCGCATTGAACAGCATTCTTTTCATTGCCCGTACTCTTAATCAAGTCTCGGGACGGCACCGGCGCACACTGATATGGCACCGACAACCGCCCCGTGACGGTTCAATCCGTTTAGTCAGGTTGCAGGCGAAGAACCGCGCTGACTTGTCAGCAAGACCTCTGCGGTAGAGGGTAGGCAGGAGCGAGGAGTAGGCGTCGCTGGACCAGGATGGCCCACAGGGCCGGAGCGGATGCATTGCGAGCCCCGGCGTTCTGACAGTGAACTTCAATGACGTTCATCTTCGATTCATTGATCCATAAGCTGTTCGCAATACACGCCATTTGCGAAACCTTGTGCTCTAAAACATGCCGCGCGATTGACTGTCTGTCGTCGCCCGACCTGGTATCCTGCGATCTGTGCCCTTTCCATCAAATCTGGCTTTAGGGCCTGTTTCATACACTGAAGCGAGTTTCCTTGTGGGTTAAATTACTCGACTGAGCAGTGTTTGAATCTACTAACGCGAGCTATTTTGCCTTGCAAATTCTGCTGCTTACACGTTATTTTCCGCATGCAACATCGTGAATTATAACCATTTTCCGTGTTACAGCAAATTGGAGTCGGAACCATCAATCAGACCCGTGGCAGACAACAATCTGGCGTTCGAACACTGATTGTGCCGGAACGAGGCGCTACTCGGCGTCTTGATAATTATCTTTTCAGTATTCTGAAAGGCGTACCTAAGAGTCACGTCTATCGGATTGTTCGAGATGGTCAGGTCAGGGTCAATGGCTCTAGAGTCCGGCCCGATCTCAGACTGGAGGCGGGGGACCGTTTAAGGTTACCTCCGATCAGGAGTGCTGAAGACAAGTCTGTCTCTTTGTCGGAGGAACTGCTCTCCTTGACGATCCCGATTCTTTATGAAGACACCGACCTGCTGGTCCTCGATAAGCCTTCTGGCGTTGCTGTGCATGGCGGTTCGGGTCTTAGGGGTGGTGTCATAGAAATCCTCAGACATGCTCGCAAACCGACTGATTTCCTGGAGCTAGCACACAGGCTTGACAAAGACACCTCGGGTTGTTTGATTCTGGCCAAGACTCCTGCTTCACTGCGTTATATGCACGAGCTTTTTCGGGAAAACAAGAACCATCATCGTATAACGAAAATCTACCGAGCACTGGTAACCGGTGATTGGACAGGCGGTGTCCGGCAGATCGATTTTGGCTTGAGAAAACATCGGACGCCAGGTTCGCAACGACGTTCGATCGTTTCCAGATCCGGCCATACGGCCTGGAGTCAATTCACACCTCTGAAACGCTTCGGCGACCTTACTCTTATGGAAATCACGATGGGTACCGGTCGAATGCATCAAATCAGAGCACACGCTGCGGCTGTAGGACATCCTGTGGTTGGAGATAAGATGTACGGAGATCGCCAGGCTTTCAATAAGTTCAGGAAACTTGGCATTCGGCGTCAGCTTCTGCATGCATCGCGTGTGGTCTTTCCCCATCCCAAGACCCGTCGCCGGCTGGCAATTCACTCACCATATCCGGAGGATTTCAGGCAGGCTCTCGCCCTAGGAGAGCCGCAATGACTCAGCAGGATGCAGCGGAGAAGGACGATCCGTCCGCACTCAGTTGCTCTAAAGATGGGGCCCAAGCGTTGTGTAAGAGTTCTCAACTGTTAACTGGCGGAGAAGGATTGCGGTTTGTCGTTTCTGCCTTCCAAGAAAAGTATCCCGCATTTGTCGTACGGCATAGGGCTGGGATTTCGGCTTTCCTGAACATCTGTGCCCACATGGATCTAGAGCTGGACTGGACTGCGGGCAGGTTTTTTGATTCAGAAGGTCATCATATTGTCTGTTCCACCCATGGGGCTCTGTATGAGTCGGTCAGCGGACTGTGCGTAAAAGGGCCCTGCCGCGGAGCTCGTCTCAGACCAGTTGCGGTACAGGAATCTGCTGATCAGGTTTTTCTTGTTGATTCCAATTTCGTCCTGGTGAGTGTTGAGCTGTAGGGTAGGGCGACTTGGAAGGGCCTCACGAAGGCGAAGCAAGCGATCCTTCAGCTTCCAGCATTCGGGTGAGCGTGATCAGAGGCAGGCCAATCAGGGCACTGGGGTCGTCACCGCTGACTTTCTCCAGCAGGGTGATACCCAGTCCATCTGCCTTCAAGCTGCCGCAGCAGTGGTAGGGCTGTTCAATATCGAGATATCGTTCGATCGCATCTTCCGACAGCTTGCGAAATTCGACTGTAAAGGGAACGACCTCGACCTGCAGCTTGTGGGTACACGCGTTCAGTAGCGCAACACCCGTATACAGGTAAACCTTTGAGCCGGAAGCCGATCGAAGCTGGGAGATGGCATCCTGCCGGTCAACAGGTTTGCCGAGAATCTGTCTGCCATGCACGGCGACCTGGTCGGACCCGATCAATAGACCGTTGGGGATTGATTCGGCTACTTTCTGAGCTTTCATTGTCGCCAACCGTTTTACCAACGTTTCGGCGTCTTCATCATCCAAGGGAGATTCATCGATGTTAGCCGGAACGACTCGGAAAGCCAGGTTGAGCTGCTCGAGCAGCCGGCGGCGGAATGGTGAGGCAGACGCGAGTACAAGATCCTGATTTTCTGAAGTTTTTGACACACTATTCTCCGTTGAATACAATCCGTCCTGACCGTATGGTGTGAGCTGTCCAGCCGGCCCGGGTCTTCTGCTCGGGAGCCGCGGTCAACAACCACATTCTAGGGCAAGAGGTCAGGTATGGCTGTTCAACAGAACCGGAAGACTCCATCAAAGCGCGGGATGCGTAGGTCACACGATCGCCTCACCCGCACGGCTCTTTCCAGCGATCCAGTGTCCGGCGAACTTCACCGGCGCCATAACGTCACCGCTGACGGGTATTACCGGGGCCGGAAAGTGATCAACGACCAGGGCCAAACATCATAGAAATAGACCCTGGCTGCAGACTGGCCTGTCAGAAAATCCTGGTCTGAATTGGCATTGCGTGTGTTGACAGAGTGACAATCACCGTCGCGGTCGACATGATGAGTGGTGACCGAGGGCTGCAGGTCACTGCCCCAGCAGTTCGAAAGGCGCTTGATCGGATTCCTGATCTATCAGTGATAGCAGTGGGCGACCGGTCTGCCATGACTGCCGCGTTCGACGGGGTGCAGGTCGCCGGTAGGGTGGACTACGCCAGTAGCTCCCAGGTCGTGGAAATGAATGAATCTGCTGCGGGGGCATTGCGGAACAAGAAAGACTCTTCCCTCAGGGTCTCGATCGATCAGGTTGCAGAAGGGCATGCCCATGCAAGCGTCAGTTCCGGGAATACCGGAGCGCTGATGGCGACAGCTCGCTTCGTACTCAAAACTTTATCCGGGATAGATCGTCCAGCGATTGTGACTGCACTCCCCCGTGCAGACGGGCACGTACACGTATTGGATCTCGGGGCGAACATCGACAGTTCTCCTCAGCACCTGCTTCAATTTGGTTTGATGTGCTCGAGTTTAGTGCGTACTTTGGAAGGGATAAAAAACCCGACAGTGGCCTTGTTGAACGTGGGAAGTGAAGAAATCAAAGGGAACTCCACGGTCAAGGAGGCGGCCGAACTATTTCAGGCCAGTTCACTAAATTACATCGGCTATGTCGAGGGTGACGATATATTCAATGGCCAGGTGAATATCATTGTATGTGATGGCTTCGCCGGAAACGTCGCTCTGAAAACGAGCGAAGGGCTCGCCCAGATGCTGGCCAGAGCCGTGCGGGAAGAATACAGCCGCGGGGCATGGTCGCGCTTTGTCGCCCTATTGTCTCGCTCCGTGCTGGTATCTATTCGCAGCCGGATCGATCATCGACAATACGATGGCGCAGTGCTCCTTGGACTGAACGGTACTGTTGTAAAAAGTCATGGGGGGACGGACTCGGTTGGTTTTGCGCATGCAATTGAAGTCGCCCACTCTGCGGCCAAAAACGGCCTGGTTGAGAACATTCGAATGGATCTGACTGGACAGAAAGAGCAAAGGAATACGGTTTGACCGCGGCGGGGTGTGGGCCGTGGCCACTGAAAATGATGATCATGGAGCTTGATGATATGACGAGATCGATGCCCCTCCGCCGGTGTGTTCATAACCAGAATGTAGGGTCCAATGAGTAAGGTCTGCCTGGTGACAGGGGGAACAAGGGGTATCGGCCGGGCTATAAGTATGGAACTCGGTCGAAACGGATATGCGGTTATTGGTACTGCCACGACAGCAGCCGGGGCTGAGAGCGTCAGCGAGCGCCTTGCCGAGGGAAATATTCCCGGCCGGGGGATTGTTTTGAACGTTACAGACAGTGAGTCGGTGACCGGTGCGGTACATGAGGTCGAAGAAGATTTTGGTCAAATCAGCGTGCTGGTTAACAACGCTGGGATCACTAGAGACAATCTCTTGCTTCGAATGAAGGAGGAGGACTGGGACGAGATTCTGGATACCAATCTGAAATCGGTTTATCGACTGAGTAAGGCCCTACTGCGGGGTATGACCAAAGCCAGATTTGGGCGCATTGTGAACATCAGTTCGGTTGTCGGTATGACCGGCAATGCTGGACAGAGTAATTACACGGCTGCCAAGGCGGGAATGGTTGGGTTTACCAAAGCTCTTGCTCGGGAGGTGGCCAGCCGCAATATCACCGTGAACGCGGTTGCCCCAGGGTTTATCGAAACCGATATGACAGCGGAGCTTTCTGACGAGGTGCGTAACACCATGCTGGAGGCGGTGCCGCTAGGTCGTTTCGGGTCGGCTGAGGATGTGGCCGCGGTCGTCGCGTTTCTAGTTTCTGATTCGGCATCTTATATCACTGGGCAGGTGTTGCATGTCAACGGTGGTATGTATATGAGCTCTTAAAAAACAAATAGATAAGATAAATATTTCAAACCAAATCTCGGTCACAGGGCAGATTAGAGTCAGTACGGCGTTACGTTGGCGAATTGCCACGCACGATCTCGGTGACATGGACTTCGGAAGGGGAATATTGTTTAATTCGCGCACGTGAGGGAGATGTCTTTCATTACCCTGGATCACGACTCATATTCGAATTCTGCGGTCGACATCAATTTTTCTGGAGGTTTAACTGCTAATGAGCACCATAGAAGAGCGCGTCAAGAAAATAGTAATCGAGCAGTTGGGTGTAGCCGATGATCAGGTTACACCGGAAGCCTCCTTTGTCGATGATCTCGGTGCGGATTCGTTGGACACCGTGGAACTGGTTATGGCTCTTGAAGAAGAATTCGACGCTGAAATCCCGGACGACGAGGCGGAGAAAATCACCACCGTAAAGCAGGCAATCGAATTTATTCAGGCTAATGCAAGCGGGTGACCGCGATCTACTCAACTACCACAAGCGGCCAAATTGCTTTCTAACGGCGACTTTTCGCTGTAAACAAAAATAACGTGGGCAAAAGGCGAGTTGCCGTTACCGGGGTCGGCTGTGTTTCCCCGGTGGGACTAGACGCCCAGCAGACCTGGAAAGCCCTGGTCCGTGGCGATTCGGGGATTTCCCCCATATCCCGGTTTGATGCTTCTGAGCTGCCATCGAGAATCGCGGGAGAGGCAAGTGGATTCGATGCCTCAGTACGCCTTTCACCAAAGGACCTGCGAAAGATGGACCGGTTTGTCCAACTGGGCGTTGTCGCAGGCCTGGAATCCCTTGAAGCCTCGGGCGTTGACATAGAGCGTGTAAATCCAGATCGGGTGGGCGTCGTGGTTGGTGCTGGAATCGGAGGGCTTGAGACAATAGAAGCAACTACGACGAGCTACGCCGAAAAAGGCCACAAGCGTATTTCACCATTTTATATACCGAGCAGTATTATCAATATGGTGTCGGGCAATTTATCAATCATGATCGGAGCCCGGGGGCCGAATCTTTCCATCGTGACAGCCTGTACGACCGGTACTCACTGTATCGGTATTGCCGCCCGGCAGATTCAATATGGAGACTGCGATGTCATGATCGCCGGGGGCACGGAAGCGGCCATTACACCGACCTCAATGGCCGGTTTTGCTGCGGCGCGGGCGTTAAGCCGACGAAACGACTCCCCCACACAGGCCAGTCGTCCATGGGATGTCGGTCGTGACGGATTTGTACTTGGGGAGGGTGCAGGGGTGGTCGTTCTTGAGGAGATGCAGTCAGCCAAAAGACGCGGCGCAGCTATTCTGGCGGAGTTGTCTGGCTTCGGGATGAGTGGTGATGCACATCATATCACCCAGCCCTCAGAAGGCGGAGAAGGGGCATCCCGGTGCATGGAGAACGCACTTCAAGATGGGAGAATCGAAACAACTGACGTGGGCTACGTAAACGCCCATGGAACATCCACGCCTCAGGGTGATGTGGGGGAGACGCTTGCGGTTAAACGGACTTTCGGCACTCACGCCCATGAATTAATGATCAGTTCAAACAAATCGATGATCGGGCATCTGTTGGGAGCAGCAGGTGGAGTCGAGGCAGTGGCCACTGTGATGTCTCTGCATGAGCAGATTTTGCCACCGACGATCAATCTGGATGAACCGGATCCTGAGTGTGATCTAGACTATGTGCCAGGTTCCGCACGGAACACCAATGTCAAGGTGGCCCTGTCGAATTCGTTCGGTTTCGGAGGGACCAACGGGACACTTGTTTTCAGTCGATTCGACGATTAAAGCAAGAGAGCTTAGGTGTGGGGTTGGCGGTCGGTCTTTGCCGTTCCGGATTATGCTGGCTGGACGTTGCTACTGAGTGTCGATCAATCAGAACCAGCGCAGATTGTATAGCACCATCTTTGTTGTGGTGTTGGTCACCGTGGTTCTGGTGTTCGGTATCGGCGGTTATCTGTTACATCGATCGGTGCACACCCCGTTCATATTACAACACAACAACCTTACCCTAGCCGCTGGCAGCAGCCTGCGTGACTTTGCCGACAAGGTCGATGGCATAGGGGGTTCGCAAGGTAAGTGGCCTGTTGTACTGTGGGCTTATATAAAAGGAATTTCTGGCAGCTTGAAAGCTGGGGAATACGTTTTTAACCAGCGGATGACCACGGCTCAGATTCTGGACAAAGTGGTGCGGGGCGACGTTGTCCGATATGTCATCACCTTTCCTGAAGGGGCAACTTTCAGCGACATGTTGTCTATCCTGAATAGCTCGCCCCGGCTGCGAATGCTTTCAGGAAACTATACGGACTTTTCGATTCTTTCGGCACTCGACATCAGGGAAGATTCTCCCGAAGGTCTTTTTTTCCCGGATACCTATTACTATACGAGTAATAACACTGCCTTGAGCGTTCTTCGAAGAGCTCACCAGAGAATGCTCTCGAAGTTGGACGAGGCATGGACGACAAGGCATAACGACCTGCCGCTGGAGCGACCTTACGATGCTCTGATTCTGGCGTCGATCATTGAAAAGGAAGCCGGGAATCAAAAAGAGAAGGCCAGAATAGGTGGGGTATTTGTGAATCGTCTGCTAGTCAACATGAGACTGCAGGCAGACCCGACCGTGATCTATGGCCTCGGAACCAGTTACCATGGAGATCTGACCCGCGACCATTTAAAGGAAGATACGCCGTACAACACATACCGGCGAAATGGGTTGCCCCCGACCCCGATCAGTTGTCCGGGTTGGGCTTCATTGATTGCTGCGGTGCAGCCACTCCAACACGAGGAATACTATTTTGTATCGAGAGGTGATGGATCGCATAAATTCTCTAAGACCCTACAGGAACACCTGGCTGCCGTACAGCGTTACCAGGTGGGAAAATGACGCACAAATTCTCAGCAATGATTGATAAGGGTCGCTTCGTCACTATGGAGGGCTTAGACGGTTCTGGAAAGACGACTCAGTTGGGCCTGCTCGCAGAACATCTACGGTCTTGCGGCCTGGAAGTATGTGAAACGCGAGAGCCCGGTGGCACGGAGACTGGTGAGCGTCTTCGTGAAATTATCCTGGAAAATGCACATTCCGTCTGCGATGAGACCGAGCTTCTACTGCTGTTTGCGGGGCGCGCCCAGCACATCGCTCAAGTGATCCAGCCTGCTCTGCAGAAGGGCACATGGGTATTGTGCGACCGCTTTACCGATGCCACTTTCGCCTATCAAGGAGGAGGGCGGGGTATACCGTTCTCCATCATAGAAGGCCTGGAGCACCTGGTTCAGGGAGACTTCATGCCCGACTGTACTTTGCTGCTTGATATTCCGGCCGAAAAGAGCGCTGACCGCACGCTCGGTAGGGGGGGATCTCGTGATCGCATTGAGATGCTCGACTTGGACTTCAAGCAACGCGTCCGGCAGGCCTATCTTGACCGCCAACGGTCCCAACCGGTGCGTATTCGACGCCTGGATGGACAGGGTTCGATCGCTACAGTCCAGAAGGAGATCCTCGGGATCCTCACCGATCTCGATGCCCGGGGCTGGGGAGATGAATAATTATCCCTGGCATGAGCCGCAGTGGAATCTGGTACAGGAAAGAATTGACCGCCTGCCTCAGGCCATGCTGATCGTGGCGGATCATGGCACCGGTAAGCTTGGGTTCGCCACACGCCTGGCGGGTTTGTTGCTGTGTGAAGCGGGCGGAGGGGCTCGACCCTGTCATGACTGCAAAGCCTGCAGTATGAAGGACGATGGGCACCATCCGGATCTACATGTGGTCACTAAAGATGCGATGAACTCAGCCGCATATTCTTTTCTGGGGGATCACATTTATCGTTACGCTCCCGTAGATAAGCAGAAAAAGGCGGGTCGCTCAAATACCGGAAATATTATCGGTGTTGAACCGATCCGCGATGTCAGCAAAGCGCTTCAGACGACCGCAGCCCGAGGCGGCATCAGAGTATGCCTGATATTCCCTGCGGAATCGCTGAATATCAACGCAGCGAATGCGCTGCTGAAGGTCCTGGAAGAACCCAAATCGGGGATTTATTTCGTGCTTCTCACTTCAGCGCTCTACAGACTGCCACCTACAGTCCGCAGTCGGTGTTCCGTGCTGAAACTGTCCAGCCCATCACGGGGAGACGCCATCAACTGGCTGGCCGGGATCGAAGGTATCGAGCGAGGCCTGGCCCAAGCACTGTTGACTTACGGGTTCGGACCATTGGAAATTCAGCAGATTTTTCAAGAGGGGGAACCGGGCAAGCTTGCTGCTTTTCCTGTTCAGGTAGCAGGATTCGTTGGGCGTCGGGATTCGGCCGATCTGATTGTTTCAAATCTGTTGGAAATAGGACCCCGTTTGGGTTTACGACTGATCCAACAACAAATCGTCAAATCTCACAGAATTGTGGTGGAATCTGAAATGTCGGACTATCCGCTGGCAGAAGTCCTACGAGTTAATTTTGGCATGGAGGACCTAAACAAGCTTTTTACTAAAATAGGACGGTATCTGCAGTGGCCTGCTGGGGCAGTTGACGAGCGGCTCTTTCTGGAGGATATTGCCCACTCGTTGTGCCGGCCAGGGGCCGGAGGAAACTAGAATATGGCAGAGTTGAAACTAGATAGTAACGCGGGACAGGTGCCGGACGACGTCAAAGTTGTACGGCCCAAAGTCTTGTCCGTTTCGATAATAGACAAGAAAACGCTTCATTCGGCTTTTATGCCGTTTCTCAAGAATGGCGGGATATTTGTGCCGACTGAAAACCGATATCTCGTAGGCGATGAAGTATTCCTGATTCTAAAACTGATGGATGACGCCCAGTTCGCCGTTTCGGGGATTGTTTCCTGGACCACGCCGACGGGTGCGCAGGCAAGCCGCACTGCCGGTGTGGGTATACATCTCCAGGGCTCTGAAGGCGCCAAACTGAAAGAATTCGTACAAACCGAACTGGCTGAGTTCCCTCAGCCAGATCGGCCTACGCACACACTTTAGCGGGTGCCTGTGGCCAGGTGCCGGGCCCAAGGCTCGGGCGACACGTGATTCTCGTTGATTCTCATTGCCATATCGATTTTGAGGCCTTCTCGTCTGGGTTGTCCGGTGTTCTGAATCGTGCGGCCGAGGCTGGGGTGCAATACATGCTTTGTGTGGCCGTAAACCTGGAGGATTTGCCAGACATTCTTAGCATTACTGCAGCGAACAAAAATATCTTTGCCAGTGCTGGTATTCACCCGAACCATAGCTCTGAAGATCAGCCCGAAGTAGAAGAGGAGGCCCTCGCTGTTGAGGCCGACAAGGACAGTGTGGTGGCGATCGGAGAAACAGGCCTCGATTATTTTCGCTCCAGCGGTGAACTGGATTGGCAGCGTGAGCGTTTTCGCGGACATGTCCGAGTGGCTCGCCAATTGGCCAGGCCTTTAATCGTGCACTGCCGGCAGGCCGGGGATGACGCGATGGTGATACTTCACGAGGAGGGTGCAGCGGAAGTCCAGGGCGTGATGCACTGTTTTACAGAAGAATGGGGAATAGCTAAAAAAGCGCTGGACCTTGGTTTCTATATTTCGTTTTCGGGCATTGTGACATTCTCCAATGCGGATTCGGTCCGTGACGTTGCCTTGAAAGTACCGGCGGATCGACTACTGATAGAAACAGATGCGCCGTACCTGGCGCCGGTACCAAATCGAGGCAAAACCAATGAACCATCTTTCCTACGCCATACGGCCTCATTTCTCGCTGATTTAAGGGGAGAGAGCCTGGAGACTCTGGCCCATCAGACCACAAAGAATTTCTTTGACCTGTTTTCACGGGCAATTCCCGACCAGTAAACAAATGCCTTTTGGCTTCTATCAAATATGCGATCAGACTATATATGCGCATAATGTATATTATGTTAAATAGGAGTTCACCCAACTAGGCTCAACAATGGACCGACAATTGACGCGTGTTCCACAGTCGTAGACAATCCCTCCCCCCACTATGGGTATCAATAAATAAAGTTCCAAAGGCGAAATCAGGTCGCCGGAGCATCGAGAACAACAGGAAGAAATATGAGCCAGAGCGAGACGAGCGAGACGCCCACGGCGGAAGCTACACCAGCTGCTAAATCAAGCCCATCAACCACGAAGGACACTGGCGGCAGTAAAAAGGCGGCAAAAATTGGGCCGTCTATCGTTATTCACGGCGATGTCGCCGGTGAAGAGGATTTAATCGTTGACGGTACCATCGAAGGTACCGTCAATTTCAAGGAGAATCATCTCATCGTGAGTAAGAATGGCCGCGTTACGGCTAATATCAATGCCCGTGTCATCCGAGTCGACGGTGAGGTCAAAGGAGAACTGCGTGCCGCCGAACAGGTCTCGATCAGTCCCAGCGGGCAAGTCAATGGCGATATTCGAGCACCGAGAGTAGTCCTAGAGGACGGGTGTCAGTTCAAGGGATCGGTTGATATGGCGGTGGATAAGCTCGCGATCGGTGGCGACCGCTCGTCAGCCCCTCGCCTGCGTCCAAGTTCTACGCGACCCGTACGTCCCGGACGAGAGAAAGCCGAGTCGACACAGTTGAGAAACTGAGAATTTTCCAGCCAAACGAGAAAACCGCGCAATTAAGCGCGGTTTTTTTTACTCTTTCAGCTTGATATATCTATTACT
>CAZEKE010000049.1:0-4355 GCA_964512815.1 uncultured Acidiferrobacteraceae bacterium | reverse complement strand
TCTACAAACTCGCCCATACCGTTGTCGGGCCTGATGCAGAGGTAACGATCCCGGATTGGGTGCAGGCATTCGACTACGAGATTGAACTGGCCGCGTATATCGGCAAGACCGGCAAGAACGTTTCGGTCGAGGACGCCGGTGACATGATCGTCGGCTACGCGTGCTTCTACGACTGGTGCATCCGCGACGCACACCTGGTCATCGGCTATCAGGATTTCGATGAAGGCGTGCTTAGTTTCGCCTGGCAGAAGAATGCTGCCGGCGCCAGTATCGGGCCGTATCTGGCAATCAACGAGGTTTCAGATCCCAACGTGCTGAAGATGTCCACCAAGGTGAACGGCGAGGACAGGCAAGCCGGCATTACTGGCGACATGATTATCTCGCTCGAGGAGATGGTTGCCCAAATTTCCAAGTACATCACGCTCTATCCCGGCGATATCATCACACCGGGAACCTGTGCCGGCACCGCCTTCGATTCCAGCCGACTGTTGCCAGAGGCAGAATGGCAGGAAGGCAAGCTCAAGGTCGCACCAGATCTGTTTCTCAAGGACCATGACATGGTCGAAGGCCACATCGAAGGACTGGGCGTGCTGCGCAACCGGATGGTGGCTGAAAGCCGTCGTCACAACATCGGGAATCCGATTCCCTGACAAATATCCAGGCCATCCGGGGGTTTCTTCATGGCAGCCGCCGAAAGGCGTTCCTCCTGAGCGAGGTGGTTGCCGCGGTGCGCTCGGCGAGCCTTGCCGAGCCGGAAGTGGTGCGTATGCTCGACGAGTTGACCAAGAGCGGGGAAGTGGTGCTCCGCTCGTACCCTGTCCAGGATCCGCACCTTGCCTTCGATCGGTTGGATTTCGTCGCCCCCGTTTCAGAGGAGCGGTCCGAAACATCCGTGCGCGACGCCGAGCTCGCCGCCGAGCACGCCTATAACGAATGGCTGGCCGACTGGCTGCGCAGCCATCGCTGCTCCTGAGAAGCACCGGCAATGCAAAGGATCACGGTCGATATCGGTGGAACCTTCACCGACGTAGTTGGCTTCGATGAGGACAGTGGCGAACTGCTCCTCGGCAAGGCGAGCAGCACCCCGGAGGACCTTGTCGAAGGCGTGTTTACCGGCATTGCGGAATCCGGATCTTCGGTGTCCGACACGTCGCTGCTGATCCACGGATCCACGGTGGTGATCAATGCCGTGCTGGAACGCAAAGGCGCAATTACCGCTCTGGTCACCACTGAGGGGTTCAAGGACATCTACGAGATCGGCCGGGTCAACCGGCCGGACTCGTTCAATCTTCACTTTCGCAAGCATCGTCCGCTGATCCCGGCCGAGCTCCGGTTCGAAATTCGTGAACGGATGGGCCCGCAAGGGGAGGTGCTGATTCCATTCGATGAGGCGCAGGCGGTTGAACTCGCGAAATCGCTCGCGAAGACTGAGATCGAGGCGGTCGCGGTGCTTTTCCTGCACTCCTATCGCAATCCCGACCACGAACGCCGCATGGTCGAGATCTTGGCAGAGCACGCGCCGCGCCTCTACGTGAGCGCGAGCCATGAGGTCTCGCGCGAGTACCGGGAGTTTGAGCGAACCTCGACCGTCGCAGTGAATGCCTTCGTCGGCCCGCGGGTCAGCAGTTATCTCGACGCACTTGAAGATCGCGTACGCGGCCAGGGCATGCTGGGTGCGTTGATGATCATGCAGTCTAACGGCGGCATGTACGACCTGTCGGCGGCCCGACGGCTGCCGGTTCAGATGATCGAATCCGGGCCTGCCGCGGGTGTCGCGGGTACTCAGGTGCTGTGCGCGGCGCTGGAGATCGGCAACGCGATCTGCTTTGACATGGGTGGGACGACGGCGAAGGCTTGCGTGATCGAGGATGGCTTGCCGCGGACGGCGCCCGACTATTTCGTCGGTGGCTATGAGACCGGGCTGCCGGTCAGGATTTCGGTGCTCGATATCCAGGAGGTCGGAACTGGGGGCGGCAGTCTGGCACGCCGCGATCCTGAGGGCGCCGTCCACGTCGGTCCGCAAAGCGCGGGCGCGGAGCCGGGCCCGGTCTGTTATGGCCAGGGCGGCAGCGAGCCAACGGTAACTGATGCCAACGTCGTGCTCGGTCGGATCGATCCGCAGAACTTCCTGGGTGGCACCATGCGGCTCGACGAGGTGGGCGCAGAGACGGCGATCGGAACGGAGCTTGCTGCGCCGCTCAAGCTTACGACCGATGCTGCAGCGCTCGGAATACTGCGCATTGCTAACACCCAGATGGCGAATGCCGTCCGCGCAGTGACTACGGCAAAGGGGCTGGATCCACGCGATTTTGTGATGTTTGCATTTGGCGGAGCGGGTCCGTTGCACGCAACTGACGTTGCCCGCGAGCTGGGTATCGGCACGGTCGTCGTCCCGCCCATGCCGGGTCATTTCTCGGCCTATGGCATGCTGCTCTCGAACCTGCGCCGCGATTACGCGAGAACCATGATCACCCGCTTCTCCGAGACCGACTTCGGCGCGTTGGAACAGGCGTGCCGTCAAATGGCCTCCGAGGGAGAGCGAGCATTGTTGGACATGCCGGTCACGCTGACCGGTGCCGACACCATCCGCGCGGCCGACATGCGTTATCGTGGCCAGGAACACACGGTCACCGTGACGCTGCCGCCGGATCTGTCGAGTGAGGATGCTCCCGATACACTCAAGCGCGCCTTTGACGTCGCCCACGAGCAGCAGTTTAGCCATAGTCGGCCGGATCAGGAGATCGAGATCGTGACGCTTCGGATTGCGGTGCTTGGCGAGATGCATAAGCCACCGCTCGGCCGGATTGCGGCTGGCGACAAAGCGCCCGCCGCGAAAGCGCGCCGCGGCACACGGCTTGTCCTCTATGAGGAAGCCGCAGCGCGCATTGACGTACCCGCCTTCGACCGGAACGCTCTCCTTGCTGGAAATGAGATCGAAGGCCCCGCGGTGATTGACGAGCATGCCTCGACGACCCTGCTTGGTGAGCAGGACCGGCTGTTGGTCAACGAATTCGGACATCTGGTCATCGAGGTGCGCCCATGAGCGAGCCTGCCGACAGCGATCCCATCTCGACGGAGATCATCCGCAGCGCGTTCGTTGCGATCACCGACGAAATGAAGGTCAACTTGATGCGTACCGCGCATAACCCGGTGATCTACGAGGCGCTCGACTACACGGTCGGACTCTTCGATTCGACGGGTGATACGGTCTCAATTGGGCTCGGGCTGCCCATGTTCATCGGCGGGCTTGCCGATTCTATCCGCGCGAAGATCGACTTCTACGGCATCCAGAACATCCACCCTGGTGACATCCTACTGACTAACGATCCCTACATCATGGGGTCACATCTCAACCATCTTGTATTTTCCCAGCCGATCTTCAGCCCGCACGGTGAACTCGTTGCCTTCGCCTCCTCGATGGCGCACTGGGCCGATATCGGCGGCACGCTCGCAGGGACCACGACCGATATCTATTCCGAGGGCCTCCAGCTGCCGATCTGCAAGATCTACAAGCGTGGCGAGCAGGATGCGGAGCTGACCAACATCATCTGTGCCAACGTACGCTTGCCCGATGCCGCGATGGGCGATTTCTACGCGCAGGTTGCGGCGGTCAGGACCGGTGAGCGGCGGGTGGCGGCGCTGCTTGAGAAGTACGGGACCGAGACCGTGGTCACTGCGATGCGACGGATCATGTCCAACTCAGAGGCGCAAGCTCGTCGAGCAGTAGAGGCCTTTCCCGATGGCGTTTACGAGGCCGAGAGCTTCATGGACGACGACGGTGTTACAACCGGCCGGCCGATCCCGCTCAAGGTGAAGGTGGTTATCGCGGGCGATCAGATGACCATCGACCTGTCGGGCATTTCGCCACAGGTCGCGGGCTACTACAACGCCGGCGAAAGTGCTGGGCGGTCCTGCGCGCAGGTCGCTTTCAAGTGCCTGACCTCGCCGCGCACTCTGCCCATAAACGAGGGCTCTTTCCGGGCGCTCGAGATCATTTTGCCGCCGGGCAAAGTTGTCTCCGCCCAGAAGCCTGCTGCCGTGCGCTGGTGGATGACGGTGCCGATGACCATTGTCGATACGGTGTTTCAGGCCCTGGCGCCAGCCATCCCTGATCACACGATCGCCGCCCATCATGCCGACATTGTGGTGCCCTACATGTACGGCACAGACAATCGTACCGGACGTTTTTTCATCGATCCCATGTTCGGCGTGCCGGGCGGCGGATGGGGTGCGACCAGCCGGCATGATGGGATGTCCGCAACGATCTGCATAAACGACGGCGACACCCACAACACGCCTGTCGAGGCAGGTGAGGTCCGAGTTCCGTACATCACCGAGTACTACCGCCTTCGCCG
>CAZEKE010000048.1:0-7134 GCA_964512815.1 uncultured Acidiferrobacteraceae bacterium | reverse complement strand
GATTTCATAGTGTCCCGTCTGGGGTCCGCTCACAATTGGAGGTTTGCACTCCGGACAGAGCATCTTGCGATTGCTGTATTCGATGATATTTCCAGACTGGTCTTCGATACGGGCTATGAAATAGGGCTTCACCAAGTATCCACCGTTAGCGAATACAGCATAACCTCGAGCAATTTCCATCGGTGTCAGCGTGGCAGAGCCCAGGGCAAGTGACAATCCATCGGGCATTTCGGTTCGTTCGAAGCCGAAGTTCTCAAGATGGTCTCGCACAACTTCTGTGCCCATGGCCCGGACCAGGCGAACCGAAACGAGGTTCAGTGACCGACTCAGTGCTTTTCTGATCAGTGTCTGTCCAAAGACCTTTTTGCTGTAATTCTGTGGTCGCCAGGTGTCGCCACGGCTTGACTCTATGACTACTGGCGCTCCGCTGACCGGAGAAGCAGCAGTGAAGCCATTGTCCAATGCAGCAGAGTAAATAAACGGTTTGATGTTTGAGCCGGGCTGCCGTCTGGCTTGCACGGCCCGGTTGAACTTGCCGCTGAAATAGTCGAACCCGCCCACCAGCGCGAGTACTGATCCATCGACGGGGCTCAGAGAAACGATGGCTCCCTGGACCTCGGGTAGTTGGGCCAGGAAGTCGTTGTCATGGGTCCGATCAACATAGACGACATCTCCCGTGTCGAGAATACGGTCAGGTGTCGTACCGGTCCAACCCCAACTATCTTTGCTTAAACCGAGAATCCTGCCGTCAGCGAACGTGACGTCAAGTGAATTAACTGTCGCAGCGGACACAAAAGCTGGGACTATTTTCCCCAGCGACCGGTATTCCCTGAGCTTTTCCTTTGGCCCTTTGTTCTTGTGGCTGACGTTTTTTTGGGCCGGGCCACGAAAGCCATGGCGTCGGTCATAGGACATCAGGCCTGATCTAAGGGCCTCATTTGCAGCATTCTGATAATCGGAGCTGGCTGTTGTGAAAACACGGTAACCATCCTGGTACGCATCTTCACCGTAACGGTCAATCATATAGCTGCGGACCATTTCTGCCAGGTGCGGAGAATCCCCTTCAATTTCAGCAATGTTTTTGCGTGCCGAAACAGGTGACCCAGACGCCGTCTGAAATTCTTTAGCGTCGATCATGCCCAGATCTCTCATTCTTCGCAGAACATAATCCCTTCTGATGACTGCTCTGGCAGGATCAGTCAGGGGGTTGCCCCGGGAAGGTGCTTTTGGCAGGCCGGCAAGCATGGCGAGCTGGGCGAGGGGCAGGTCTTTTAGGCGCTGGTCATAGTAGACGGAGGCTGCTGCCTGAAACCCGTAGGCCCGGTGTCCCAGGAAAATCTTGTTCAGATACAGTTCCAGAATTTCATTCTTGGACAACGTCTGTTCAAGTGTCAGCGCTAGTAGCATTTCCTTGATCTTCCGGGTATATGTTTTCTCGCGGGTCAGAAAGTAATTCCGTGCAACCAGCATCGTGATGGTACTGGCGCCCTGATCAATTGCACCGGCCCGCAGATTGGCCAGCACCGCTCGGGCGATCCCTGTGAGATCAACACCATGGTGGTCGAAAAAGCCGTCATCCTCGGCAGCCAGAATGGCGTTGACGAGCGTCTGCGGCACCTCCTCCATTGTTGTCGTGATTCGCTTTTTGTTGCCATATTCCGCGATCAGGCGCCCGTCTATCGTGTAGATCCGCAACGGTTCCTTCAGGCGACTATCTCGGACGGCCTCGATAGAAGGCAGTTCTCGGTATATGATTGCCAGGACAACGCTGCCAGCGGTGGCTCCAAGAACCGTCAACAGGAGCGCTATCCATGTGATTTGTTTGAGGAAACGACTCAATCGAGGCCCTTCAGGGTGATTGGTATTGAACGGAGTTCAAGCCGGAATTCGACCAGTGGGATAGCTTACCAGAGCCTTGAATTCACAGGCATTAGACTCGAGTTCGTGTGACTGTGAGCAAATCGATTATTATCTTCCAGTGAAGCGGTGAGCTATCATTCGAATCCCAAAGAACGGGGTTAGCCGCTTGCCGCGTTCAACAGTTTATTTTTGGTTGGTGTCGACCTGGAGCCGTTGGCTTGGCTGCGCGTGGATGCCCCCACACGTTCAAGGACGCGGAACAGATGAGTTTATTCGGTGCCAAGCAATTGAAAGCGGTAGCCGTAGATATCGGCACGTCTTCGGTCAAGGTGCTGGAGTTGAATCGGAAAGGAAGCCGCTACCGTGTAGGACAGTTTGCCATCGAGGCGCTACCGAGAAATGCCGTAGTTGAGCGTGGCATCAGTGACGAGGAGGCGGTCGGTGCGGCAGTCCGCCGGGCGATCAAGCGTTCAAAATGCAAGAGAAAACCGGCGATAGCTGCAATTTCATCATCCCATGTGGTTTCCCGTACAGTGCAACTGCCGGTCGGTCTCAGGGAATCGGAGATCGAAGAGCAGGTGATGATAGAGGCCAGTCAACACATCCCTCACCCGTTGGAAGAAGTCAATCTCGATTACCAGATTTTGGAAACTCCTGAAGCGGACGGATCGTATATTGCCAAGATCACCGCCTGCAGGAAGGAAATAATCGAGGGGTATACGATGGTGATCGAGGAAGCTGGTTTGCAGGCTGCAGTTGTGGATGTCGATTCGTTTGCAGTCGAACGTGGTTTCTCCTTTGTCACCGCAGGCATGTCAGATGCGTTAAAAGGTAAGGTTGTTGCGCTGATTGATTTCGGCGAGGTAACCACACGTCTCGACATATTTGTCGACGGGACCGCGATTTACGATCGAGACCACTCTTTTGGTGGTCGAATATTGACGGAAAACATCCGTACCCGCTACGGTATTAGTTCGGAGGAAGCTGAAGCGGCAAAACTCTCTGGCGATTTGCCCGACAATTATCGTGAGGACTTGCTCGAGCCTTTCAAGGCGACTATGGCCAGAGAGGCCTCACGGGCTGTCGAGTTCTTCGTCTCGGCCGGTCGGGGATATGAGGCTGTGGACATGCTGTTTATAACCGGCGGGTGTACAAGAATAGAGGGCATTGCAGACGTCGTTCAATTGCACACTGGACTTCCGACAGCAGTGGCCAGCCCTTTTTCTTCCAGTGGTATTCAAGCCAGTGCAATTTTGCAGCAACAGTCACCGCTATTACTCAAGGCCTGTGGGCTTGCCGTCAGGGGTGCCGGATGAGCACCGGCATCAATCTTCTGCCCTGGCGTGAGGAACGCCAGCGACTACAACAACGACGAACAATCATGGGCAGCGCCGTCATCGGCCTGGTGGCAGCGATGGTGGTTGCTGCAGTCTGGTTACATTTTTCAGAAGAGATAGCATTTCAGAAGAAAAGGAACAAATACCTCAGCGCTGAAATTAAAAAAACCGAAGCCCAGTTGAAGGAAATTGAAAAGATAAAGGACCGAAAGGAAGAGTTGATGAACCGTATGGCGGTGATCTATGAACTCCAGGAGGACAGGGTGCGAGTCGTCCGTTCTCTGGATGAATTTGTCAGGATGATTCCTGAAGGTGTTTTTTTTGTGTCTCTTGACCGTGACTCAAAGGGGTTCGAGCTGGAAGGCGTCGCCCAGTCGAATTCCCAAGTTTCTGCTCTGATGGTCAGGCTGAACGAATCAGAATCATTTAGCGATTCAAATCTCGATACGATCAATGCCGGATTATCAGACGAGACGGAGACCAGTCGTTTCGAGTTACGGGTCACGCATCGAAATTCCGACTCTAAAAGCAAGGACCTGAGCAGTGGAAAAGATTGAGGTGCAAGGTCTTATGCAGATTTGGACACCAGAGATATGAATTTTCTCGACCCGCTTCGAGATATTGAGTTTAATGAGCCAAGCTCGTGGCCGGGGTGGTTCACCCTTTCTGTCGCTTCTATTGCGGCGTTGTTGCTGATGTTTGGAGGTTGGCAGTTTCTGATCAAGGGACAGTTGAATACGCTTGACAAGCAGCAAAGGAAAGAGGTCGAGTTGCGGGAAACTTTCAGCGTAAAAAAGGGAATGGTCATCAATTTGCCGGCCTACCGGGACCAGATGGTTCAAGTCGAAGCCTTACTGACCATGATGGTGAACCAGCTCCCCGACAGCACGGAGGTGCCATCTCTGTTGGTCGATATTACCCGGGTCGGTAAGAGGCGAGGCCTGGAGTTTGTGGCTTTTGACCCACTGCAGGAGGAAAAGCACGATTTTTACGCTGTGCTACCGATACGGGTCGAGATCGAGGGAAGATTCCATCAGCTGGCGCACTTCATCAGCGACCTATCAATGCTGCCCCGGATAGTGACTGTTGGAAAGATGGAGATCGATGGTGACGACGAAGGCAAACTCACTGCCTCCATTCTCCTTCAGACGTATCGCTACCAAGCCGAGGAAGGCTGACGAGCTTGAAACATCAAGATATCAAGAAGGTTTTAGGAAAATGGCTGGTGATGATTCTTGCTGTGAGTTTGTTCGCCTCGTGTTCCAGTGGTCGTTCGATTGTCGATTTGAAAAACTACGTTCGAGACACTCACAAAGACACGGTCCCAAAGGTAGACCCTTTGCCCGAGTTGCTCCCAATCATCCCATTCGAATATTCCGCCGCCGACATGACTGATCCTTTTGCTCCGGAGAATGTCTTCCCTGAAGTGGTTGAGGAAGAGGAAGTCGATTTTGGGCCGGATCCACTGGCCCCTGACCCGGACCGGAAGAAAGAGACGCTCGAGAGGTTTCCATTAGACACGCTGCGGTTCGCTGGTACGTTGACTCTATCCGAGGTGACTCGCCTGGTCGTAATGGCTCCGGACGGACAGGTCTACAAGATCCCTGAAGGGGGGTATCTGGGCCAAGACCATGGCCGGATTATCAGTATCGATCCTGCAACAGGAAGTGCTGAGCTCGAGGAGGTCGTTATGGGTAATTTAGGCCGATGGGAACTGCGAATGGTGAATCTAGATGTTCGCCAATGAAAGTACCAGTTGCAGTTTCCGAAGTTTCAAGTAGATTTCAATTTATGAGAATGCATTCATACGGGAGCCGCGGGCCGGTCGTCCAGACCATTGCTTGGGTTCTTCGACTGGTAATACTGCTGGGCGTGCTGACGCCGTGGGTCTCTTCGGCAAGTGACGGCGAAATCGTCTCCGTACGGCATGCCATGTTGCCCGGTGGGAGACTACAACTCGACATTGGCTTGGCTGGCGAGGTTGGGGAACCGAAGATTTTCCGAACAAACAAGCCCGACCGGATTGTTCTGGATTTTTTTGGTGTCTCCAGCGCGGTTGAATCCCGGGTACACGAAGTCGACCGCGGGTCAGTTGACAGCGTCATCGTAGCAGCTACCGAGTCTCGAACGCGGGTGATCGTGAATCTGATTGCTTCGGTGTCCTTTGAGAGCCTCAGACAGGATAACGAGTTGGTCCTGCTTATAGATCCTGCCCTTGCTAATAATGCAGTGGTTCAAGATGAGGCAGATCTGGTTCCCGAGCAGAGTCCCGCTGAGTCTCTGTCACCCTTTCAGATTACTGCCGTTGATTTTCGGCGGGGAGTAGAAGGTTCGGGGGTGATGATGATTCATTTGAACGCTGAGGAAGCAGGGGTCAGCGTCGACGAGAAACGCGGAGAAATTACACTTGACCTGATTAACACTGAATTGGCCGATGGGCTTGAGCGACGCCTAGACGTCATCGATTTTGCAACACCAGTACAGTTTATCGATGCATTCAGGATGGGTGACCGTACCCGGATTGTTATTGTGGCTCACGGACAGTACGACTATGTGACCTTCCAGACCGGCAGGATATTCACCGTTGAAGTGACGCCGCAGACCGAATTAGAGGCTGCTGAGGAATCCGAGATCGGCTACGCCGGCGAGCCTTTGAGTTTTGACTTTCAGAATATTGCTGTTCGTAGCGCTTTGCAGATAATTGCCGAGGAGACCGGGATCAACTTTGTCATCAGTGATACGGTCACCGGTGAGATGACTTTGAGACTCAGGGACGTACCGTGGGATCAGGCTCTGGATACGATCATGCAGACCAGAGGGTTGGCCAAACGGGAGAGGAACAATGTTATTTGGATCGCACCAGCAGAGGAAATCGCTGAAAAGGAGCGTCTTGCCCTCGAATCATCCCAGAATCTGTTGGTGTTGGAGCCTCTGATATCGGAACTGGTTCAGATCAATTACGCCAAGGCAGAGGATATAGCGGATCTGTTGAAGTCGGTGAAGGCGGTTGAGCCGAACATCGACAGTTCCATGTTCGGTAGTGTTTCAGTCGGTGATATCGCGACCGAGGAGAACCAGTTGTTGTCCGAGCGGGGCAGTGTGACCGTGGACTCGAGAACAAATGCTCTCCTGATCCAGGATACGAGACAGAAAATTACGGAAATCCGCAAGCTAATCTCGGAAATCGACAAACCTGTGAAACAGGTTCTGATCGAAACCCGGATCGTCATTGCCGACGAGTCGTTCAGCCGAAACATCGGTGCAAAGCTCGGTTTGACCGGGATCAACGAGCGTATTGGCACCTTGATCGGCTCGGGGACGGTGGCTAATACGAACCTTCTCCGTAGCGAAGGTTTGACTGAAACAGAGGGGGAGAGCTTGGCTATAAATCTTCCCGCTACCGGGATTGGAACCGAACAAGCGTCGTCATACGCTCTGACCCTGGCCAAAGCCGGTGCGGGTTGGGGGGCGATTATTGATCTCGAGATATCAGCGCTTGAGGCAGAAGGGAGCGGTAAGATCATCGCCAACCCAAAGCTGCTGACGGCAGACAAACAGGAAGCCAAAATTGAGCAAGGACAGGAACGTATCTTTACAACGAATACCCTCGGAGAGTGTACGGTGGTCACCAAAAAGGCCGTGCTGAGCCTTACGGTTACACCTCAAATCACGCCTGACGACCGGTTGATTCTAGACGTCGAGGTGACCAAGGATTCATTTGTCTCCGCAACGGAAGAAAACATCAATCCCCAGAAACTTGAGACTCAAGTTCTGCTGGAAAACCGGGAAACCGTCATCATCGGCGGTATCTATTCGCAGGAGGAAACGAAGTCGGTAGCCAAAGTCCCGTATTTGGGGGATATTCCAGGCCTGGGTGTGTTGTTCAGAACCAAGTCGGTCTTGGATAAACGCTCGGAGCTGCTGATTTTTCTGACAC
>CAZEKE010000047.1:0-2999 GCA_964512815.1 uncultured Acidiferrobacteraceae bacterium | reverse complement strand
TTGCGTGGCTGCGGACGAGTTTGGGCAGGGCGGTGGCCAGGGTCCGGGGATGATCGAAGAGATCGAGCCCCACCACTTTGCCATTTGAAGCAAACAGGGCGCCCACCTGGCGGTCCGTCGCCTTAAAGGCTTCGACGTACTGCGCCAAGGACTCGCGGCGCTGGTCAAAACTATCACGCATTGATCGGGTAGGAGAGTCGGTATTCATGTCATGGACCAGGTCTTCGATATCCCCCCAGACCTGGACCTGACTCGAGTGCCGTCCCACGGCCGCTCGCATGTTCATGTATACTGCGCGGGCTTTGCGCCGGCGCATCTTCAGAAAAGCGAGTGAATCGGTTTCGCTGAAGTGCCGTTCACGGTGTGCCCAGCGCCCGGCCTCTACGCAGGAGACGGGGATCACCAGCGAAGAGTTTGCCGGCACCAGGATCGTGAGATTCAGAATCCGGTTCTGTTTTGCGCCGACCAGTTCTTCTCCATCGACCAGCAGAACCGGTTTCTCAGCACGGTTCTCAAACAGGATCTCGGGCACACTGCCGGACTCCGAAACCTCGCTGATGGTGGCTTCTCCCTCCGCAAGGGCCTGTGTGAGGGTGAGGTAATCCGGCGGCCCTTCGACAGGCCGGGTCAATGGAAAAAGGGTCAGGCTTCGATAGGCGAGCGGTTCGTCGATTCTGATCTCGCCCAGGGTTTCAGTAATGATGCTCATGATTGGTTGCGTTTGCTCCGTTGCGTGACATCTTCAGACAATGTAATTCTCCTCCGCCCTCAGGCTCACCCGGTGATCAACCCTGTCACCGGATGAGCCGTTCCCCCAGCAGTGAATCGCTGGTGGGCCAGGTACCGGGATGCGGCGAGGCCTGTCCTGTCTCGTGGGAAAGCGGTAGCCGTTCATACGAGAGCGGGTCTTGAGGACGGTCCTTTTCTGTCGCTGCATCTCTTCGCGCCAGACGCTGGCCGGCGGCTCGGGCTCAGGGGTACACCACACACCGGTCCATTCGTCCGGTGGCACCTGCCGCACGCCTGTCCTGGGGCCCGGTTGCCAGAATTTCCTTCCGTTTCGACATGTGTTTACCCCATGATGTGTTCCTCCTGAGCTGAGTTGAAGTCATCGGTTGACCCGGTCAATAATGCCGGGGAGCGTTTTGGCTGGTGGTGACCGCTGTACTCCTGTCTGGTGCTGTCTCCCCCGCTGTCTGGAATTTGAATCTCTCAAGGTCCTGTACCTGCAGGTCATAACAGCCGGAAAGACGCCAGATTTTTCACAGGGGATTACCCGTGAAAAAAAACAAAATTCACCGGCATTAAGCTATAGGAGTCGGGTTCAGGGTCGATTCATCGAGCAGGCCAGATTTCGCCAGGAAAATTAAAAAATCACATCAATGAGGAAAACAACCATGAAATTTTCACTGAAGATGTCCCCCCGCGTCGGCCGGCTTGAGGATGGCCAGGCTTGCGACGGGCCGATGTCGTTGTCCGGGAGGTTGTATGAACGATCCTTTTGCCGGCCTCAGTCGAGCTGAGCTGAATTTCCTTTTAAAAAAAACTCTTGCTTTCACGATCTGGCTGCTGAAAAAGCACGGTAGAGCACGATTTCATCCTGATCTTGAGCCCGAAGACCTCGTCTGCCGGATGATCGACGACGTCTACGCTGACAAGCGCCACTGGGACCCTGAGCGACAGACCCGACTGCAATTCACCACCGGCTGTGTCAAAAGCTATGTCTCCCACTTTTTCGAATCCCGCGCCTCGCAGGTGGATTCCCACGATCCTGAGTACTTTCACGACCCGGCAGCGTTTATCCGTAATACCGAATTCCCCGGAGAAACCCCGGTGAACGGACTCATTCAGAACGCCTGCGAAGAGCACTGCTGCCCGGAAGACCTGTACGCGTTGCAGGAGCTGCTCACAGAGATCAGTGTCAAAGTGGAGAGGGACTGCCCCCATGTCGCAGCGCTCTGGACGCTCGTAAGAGATGAAAAACTGAACCTAAAACACGACGTCACCGAGCTCTGCGAGCGAATGAACCTGGATCCCACAACAGGCGGTGCTGGATATCAGAAATTCAACCGGATGCGGAACAAACTGGCCCAGGTAGTCGACACGTGTCGCGGGGTCGAGTTGACCGGCGGCGGGCCTTGAGCCTCTCGGCACCCGATCACATCACCAAGAGTTGAAAGACCATGGGTAATCAACGGACCCGACGGCGTCCGACGGATGCACAGTGGCGGCAGCTTTATTCAAGTCCTCCAGATGCCAGCAACGCACCGCTGCTCCACGATGTGATTCAAGCTGATTCTCTGGACAGGAACGCCGCAGAACGCCTGCTCGAAGAGGCGGACTTTGATCTTTCAGGGTTTCTCACCAGTGCCAGGGAGAGAATCGAGACCCTGCAGAGACGAACGATGCTCAGCCCTGCGACTGAACGACCCATGGAGACGCTGACAGAGGCTGAGTTCCTGGATCTCACGGATGATGATGTGCAGAGCTTCCTCGAGTCAGAGGGCATCGACTGTGCTGCGTTTCTCGCACGGGCATCGGGCTTGATTGATGACCAAACACTGGTCCTGTTTGAATCCAGTTAACCGGAATTCATCAGATCACTTCAGTATTCGTGAAAAATACGCATTCCGTTTCCGACTCGAGGTAGACGTAGTTACTTCTGCTTCGAGCTCCCGATACACATCAAAAGAACTTTCGCCATATCTTGGCCGGAATCGTCAGAGAAGTACCGGGTAATAGCCAGAGTCTCACCATCTGGTTTCGGCAGAGTGCCGGCAAACTCGACTTGGATTTGAACAATAAAACCAATTCTATTTGTCCTTCTGTTCTGCGTACTGTTACCGAACGTTACCAGGGCGGAACTGGTCCTGACACTTGAACAGGAACGTGTTGTCCGGGAGTGTCTGAAACTTCCCGCTGTCACAGCCATTCGTCAATATTTAAACGATTGCCTTTCTGGACAGATCGGGGAATTCGATTATCCCTGCCAACCGAAT
>CAZEKE010000046.1:0-3576 GCA_964512815.1 uncultured Acidiferrobacteraceae bacterium | reverse complement strand
AGCTTTAACATGCCATCACAGAAGTACGCGCCCGTAATCGGTAAGGGTCGGGCCGCCGCCTCGTTCATGAATCGCAAAGCATCCCGATCACTGGTTTCAAACCCGATCGTGCATTCGATTTCAGGCATCGGCAGGACCTTGAAAGAAACTTCCAACATCACACCCAGACTGCCCAACGCCCCTGCCATCAGCCGGGATGCGTCATAGCCGGCAACATACTTAATAACCCGGCCGCCGACCTGCAGGTGCTCACCTTGTCCGTTGACAACCGAAACTCCAAGAACATAATCGCGCAGCGATCCCCGATACGGCCGCGCAGGACCGGAAAAGCCGCAGGCCACCGTGCCCCCTACCGTCGCACCCTGGCCAAAGCCTGGCGGCTCAAACGGTAGCATCTGTTTTTGATCGGCCAATATCCTGCACAGTTCGGACAGTTCAGTACCTGCCCGGGCACTCACCACAAGTTCTGCCGGGTCATAGTAGGTCACGCCTCTGTGAAGCGCGACGGAAAGCGGAGCCCCTACAGGCTGCCGCCCGTAGAACGACTTTGTGTCTCCTCCGACAATCCGTAGCGGGGTACCACCCGCATTGGCCTCACAGACCGCAGCGATAACCGATTCAGAATGGTCTGCATTTTCCACCGTCGTGTCAGAACCTTTCGATATCAGGAAACGGAATTTCGCCCTTGTGAACATGCATGGCGTTGAACTCAGCACAACGTGAGAGCGTCGGAACCGCTTTACCGGGATTGAGCAGGCCATCAGGGTCAAAAGCGGACTTGATACGATGAAATTGCGCCAAAGCCCCGCTATCGAATTGCACACACATTTGGTTGATCTTCTCCAAACCCACACCGTGCTCACCCGTGATCGTGCCGCCAGCCTCGACACACAGCGAAAGTATCCTTCCACCAAGCTCTTCCGTCCGTTCAAATTCGCCGGCCTGACTACTGTCGTACAAAATTAGCGGGTGAAGGTTGCCGTCACCGGCATGAAAGACGTTGGCAATCCGCAGGTCATATTCCTCAGCCAAATTAGCTATTCCACGCAAGACCCGCCCGATCTGGCGCCGAGGAATGGTCCCGTCTATGCAATAGTAGTCTGGTGAAATGCGCCCGACTGCGGGAAAAGCGTTCTTTCGCCCCGACCAGAATTTCAGTCTATCGGCCTCATCACCGGATACGCGGACTTCAGTCGCCCCCTGTTCACGCAGGACCAACGAGACGAGTTCGACCTGCCGGTCGACCTCGGCTTCGGTGCCGTCCAACTCACAGATCAAGATCGCTGCTGCGTCTCTGGGGTAACCGGCGTGTACGAAGTCTTCTGCAGCGCGGATAGCCGGGTTATCCATCATCTCCAGTCCGGCAGGAATCACACCGGCACCGATCAACTGGGCAACCGCGTCGGCTGCAACGTCGACTTCATTAAAGGATGCCAGCAATGCTCTGGCGGTTGACGGAACCGGAAGCAGCCGGACGGTGATTTCGGTGACGACGCCCAGCATACCTTCAGAACCCGTCAGCAAAGCCAGCAGGTCATACCCGGGCGAATCCAATGCTTCACTACCGATGGTCACACGTTCCCCATCGATCAGCACCACTTCAAGGCGAAGAATATTGTGCACGGTCAAACCGTATTTCAGACAGTGCACACCACCGGCATTCTCGGCAACGTTGCCGCCTATGGAGCAGGCGATCTGAGACGACGGGTCTGGGGCATTATAAAGACCGTAACGCCCTGCTGCTTCTGAAATCGATAAGTTTCTGACACCTGGCTGAACCCTGGCGGTACGGCCTAGCGGATCGATGTCGACAATCCGGTCGAATCGAGCCATCGAAAGCAAAAGCCCTTGCGGGTGCGGCGTAGCACCGCCCGAAAGTCCTGTTCCAGCACCTCTCGCAACCACGGGCACATCGTGCTCTGCGCAAATACTGAGAATCGTCTGAACCTGCTCGACCTCATCGGGCAGCGCTACGGCCAATGGGAGTTCACGGTAGCCGCTGAGTCCATCACACTCGTAAGGGCGCCGTTCCTCTGCGGTGGTGAGCAATCCCTGCCGAGGCAGAATACGGTTTAGAGCCGCAAAGAAGCCAGATGTTTGACTTCGGTCCAAGGTTGTTCCCCGCTTTTCAACGGGCCCAGGTTGATATCAAAAAGCAGTATGCCACAGCCAGAAGGCTACCCTTGCCACACGGAAGATTTGGTCAGACCTGAAGGCTACAGAGGTTTCCCAAGGGTTGCGAGTGACCGACTGGTAGACTCGAAATCAGCTAATTTTCTCGACAAAATTTCTGAACAGCACTTCCGAAATGCCTCGAAACTCCGAAAATAAAGGTGTGGCCTGAGCCTGCATCTGGGCCAGAGCACCGGCGCCAAGCGTACGGTCGAGCGCTTGGGCATAGGCTGGCACCTCTCCCCAGTCCGATATTGTGGATTCCTGTAGCTCGACGTGAAACTGAATTCCGTAGGCATTGGGGCCCACCCGCATGGCCTGGCAGTCACAGACCGCAGAGCTCGCGAGCACGACAGCACCGGTGGGTGGCGACGCCACCTGTACCGAATGCCACTGAAGACATTTGATATTCGGCTCAATGTCTGCAAATAGCGGGTCTGATAGACCCGCTGAGGTCAACCTGACATCCAGGATTCCGATCTCAGGCAGGTCTTGGCGTACGCAGTGACCGTCGAGCGCGTCCGCCAGTAACTGATGACCCAGACAGAACCCAAGGTAGGGCCGCTTCAGGTCCAACACCCAGCGCTTAATCGCGGCTTTCTCTGGCACGAGCCACGGACAATCCGCTTCGTCCCAGACATCCATCGGCCCCCCCATCACCCACAACGCATCGTAATCGTCCAGCGCCGGAACACGGTCACCGGAGTCCAGAGAGACGACATCCCACTGTATGCCCGCCTCGTCCAACATGTCGCGAAAAATGCCGGGATGCTCGCAATCGATATGTTGAAACACCAGCAGTTTCCTTAACTGCATCGTATGGTTCCCTGAGTTTCGCCCTGCTCAACAGTCCAGGGTGTTGTCACGCTCCCACTGACTGATCGCCGATGAATAACTGCGCCAGTCTTGAAATTTGAGTTTGGCGTAGCTGTCAACCAGTTCATCGCCGAATCCGGCACGCAGCACTTTGCTTTTCTGGAAGACGCGAACAGCATCCAGCAGGTTGGTCGGCAGGCGGCGGGCACCGCGTACCTTGTGACCGTCGGTGTACATATTGATGTCCTGGCGTTTACCGGGATCCCGATTGTTCTCGACACCATCCAGCCCGGCCGCAAGCACGCCAGCTTGGAGAAGATAGGGGTTCGCCGCGCCATCCATCAGGCGCAGTTCAAATCGACCTTTGTCTGGTATGCGGACCATGTGGGTCCGGTTATTTCCCCCATAAGTCACAGCATTCGGTGACCAGGTTGCACCTGACAGGGTCACCTGAGCATCGATCCTTTTATAACTGTTGACCGTGGGGTTGAATACCGCAGTAAGCGACTCGGCATTGTGCAGAATACCACCCAGAAACTGGTAGGCCAGTTTTGACAGGCCCATTTCGTCACGGCCATTGTGGAACAG
>CAZEKE010000045.1:0-3998 GCA_964512815.1 uncultured Acidiferrobacteraceae bacterium | reverse complement strand
CGTAAATCGGTGCCGATCACATTGTTCGCGGTGGCCATGGCCCTGGAGCGCAACCCGCAGGTGGCCGAAGCTGCGGTGAAGGCCGGCCATGAGATCTGCTCACACGGGTATCGCTGGATCGATTACCGCGACGTACCGGAGGAGGTTGAGCGCGAGCATCTGCACAAGTCGATCGAGATCATCCAGCGGCTGACGGGTGAGCGACCGCTGGGTTGGTACACCGGCCGGACCAGTGAGAACACGCGGCGACTGGTGGTTGAGGAAGGAGGATTTCTGTATGACGCCGATGATTACAACGATGATCTGCCGTTCTGGACTCGAGTGACCGGTACTGACCATCTAGTGGTGCCTTATACCCTGGACACCAACGATATGCGCTTTGCCACACCCCAGGGGTTCAATTCCGGGGAGCAGTTTCTGGCCTACCTGCGTGATGCCTTTGACACGCTCTATGCGGAAGGCGCGAGTACGCCGCGCATGATGTCGGTTGGACTCCACTGTCGCCTGGCGGGGCGGCCCGGGCGCTTTCTGGCCGTGGAGCGGTTCATCGATCACGCTTTGCAACATGAGGGTGTGTGGTTCTGCCGGCGCATCGACATTGCCAGACACTGGCGTCAACATCACCCTGCTCGCCGGGATTCTTGATGGGCGACTTTTCAGCCGAGAAGGACTCGGCCTTTCCCGGTGTGCAGCCCGCTGCGATGAGCCGGGTCGAGTTCGTCCGGGTTTTCGGTACCGTCTATGAAAAGTCACCTTGGGTTGCAGAACAGGCCTGGGACAAGGGACTGACGCCTACCGACGACACCCAACAGGGACTTTGCAGTACGCTGGCGGGCATCGTTGACAGCGCTGGTAGAGATGCCCAGATGGGTTTGCTGCGGGCTCACCCGGATCTCGCGAAAGGGCTTGCTGAACGCGGGCGGCTGAGCGCAGCGTCGGCCAGTGAACAGGCGGGTGCCGGACTCGATCAGTGCAACCCCGGTGAGTACACCGAGTTCCAGGCGCTCAATGCACGCTATACGGGAAGATTCGGGTTCCCCTATATTCTGGCGGTGCGAGGACGTGACCGGCAGCAGGTTCTGGAAAACTTCCGCAGTCGTATCGACAACGACGTTGAAGCCGAGTTCGCTGAAGCCCTCCGGCAGGTCCACCGCATTGCTGCGCTGCGGCTGCAGCAGATCGGCACAACCCCGGCATCCGCCTGAAGGCAGCCGTTCCAGTCTCGTCGCTGGCCTTTGTCAAACACGAAACGCTTCGGGGAACACGCACATTATGACTGAATTCCTTTAGAATTCCGGTCCGCTGCCGCGGGCCTACAGTAGGTGCCGTCCCTAGTCCACCGGTCGCTTTCGAGGTCGCGCACGGCAGTTCCGAACCGCCTGAGGCGGGTAGCGGTCCAAAGGGCGGGCGTTCAAGAATCACCAGAGAGCGAGAGGAAGTACCACGATGGCATTGACTGCAGATTTCGGTCCCCGAGACATTTATGCACAGGTAGAGAAGACCGGGATCAAGGGCCGGCATCTGACCTTTATTGACGATCTGTCTCCGGACGAGCTCAGCAACCTGTTCGCAACGGCCGAAATGCTTGAGCCTTACTGGCGCAGCGGTCTGGATCTCCTCCGGCGCCGAATTCTGTGTACCCTGTTCTTCCAGCCCAGTACCCGGACCCGTTTCAGCCACGAGACGGCGATGTACCGGCTCGGCGGCAGCGTGTTGACCGAGTCGAATCCCCTCGTGAGCTCATCGGCTGCCAAGAACGAGTCTTTGTACGACTCGATCCGGGTCATCGGGCAGTACGCCGACGTTCTCGTACTCCGACACCCAGACGACCAGCGCGTGCTGGCCGATCTGGAGGCCCTTGGCAGCGACAGCGTGCCTATCATCAGCGGCGGCTATGGCGACGTCACTCATCCCACTCAGGGCTTGCTGGATATGTATACGGCCTGGCGGGTTCTGGGCGGGGATTTTTCCGCAATGACCGTCATGATCGCAACGCCTGACTTGTCACGCGCGCGATCGGGACAGTCTTTTGCTCTGGGCCTGGCCCGCATGGGTGCGCGAATTGTCTATTCAGGCACCACCGGCTTGCGGACCCCGGATGTGATCCGGGAGAAACTCGATGCCATGGGTGCCCGTTACGAGGAGCACAATGATCTTGCAATCGGCCAGCAGGAAGAGTTGATTGCGGATCAGGGTATCGACTTGCTGTATCTTCCCGGCTGTTCGGTAAAGAAAGGTGATCCCGGCCGCGATGACTTCATGAAGAAAATGGAAGGCTACTACTTCACGGTAGAGGGTCTTGGCAGAATCCGTCAAAAAGGCGGTAAGACCGTTGGTGTGATGCATTCGTTGCCCCGCAATGAAGGTGAATTTGATTTTGGGATAGACAATACTGCTCACGAACTCTATTTCAAACAGATCGGGTTCTCCGTGCCTCTGCGCATGTCGCTGATCGCTAATATTGTCGGGGTGTCCTGACCCGGCAGTCAGGAAAGAGATGCACGATGACGGCAACACCGAATATCGTCATCATCGGTACAGGCGGCACGATCGCAGGTCAGGCCCGTTCGGCGACCGACCTGGCCTACGAGGCCGCCAAGCTTTCGGTGGAAGACCTGCTGGAAGCAGTCCCGGGTCTTGAAAATGTCGCCCAGATCTCGGCACAAAGTCTCTTCTCGTTAAATTCTAAGGACATGGGGCCCGCTGAATGGCAGCGGCTGGCGGGCAGGACTTCAGAGGTACTTCGGGACCCGGGCATCTCAGGTGTGGTCATTACCCACGGCACTGACACGCTGGAAGAAGCGGCACTTTTCCTGCACCTGACGGTGCGCAGTGAAAAACCCGTAGTCCTCACCGGCAGTATGCGTCCGGCGACGGCGCTCAGCGCCGATGGCCCGGCTAATCTCTATCA
Source organism: uncultured Acidiferrobacteraceae bacterium (assembly GCA_964512815.1). GTDB lineage: Bacteria > Pseudomonadota > Gammaproteobacteria > Arenicellales > UBA868 > UBA9619. The sequence continues at coordinate 1,087 of CAZEKE010000045.1, read as the reverse complement.
GGCCGTTCAGGTGTGCGCATCGCAGGAGGCTGCGGGGCGCGGGGTCATGGTGGTCATGAATGGCGAAATCTGGCCGGCCCGTCATGTTGTGAAGCGTCACTCGATCGCCACCAGTTCATTCGCGGCCTACCCTGGCGGTGCATTGGGCAGTGTGTACCCTGGGCACACCTTTTTTGCCTCGCCGCCGGGTTTGCCCCAAATGTCCAGTGAGTTTGAAGAACTGACCCGCCTTGAAATGGAAATACCGGAGGTTGCTGTGCACTATCCGGTGGCAAGCGGCGACCCGCGTTCCCTCGCCGGATCGATCACCGCCGACTGTCGTGGGCTGGTGATCGCGGCCTATGGTTGCGGGGAGATTCCGGAACTGCTGCTGCCTGTTATCGAACAAACCGCTGCCCGCGGCATCTGCGTGGTCGTCTCGTCAAGGATCGCCGGTGTGGCGGTGATGCCGGAGACCATGACGCTTCAGGAGGCGGACAATGTCATCGCTTCCGGCCACCTTAATCCCCAGAAATCGGCATTGTTGCTGGCACTCGGTCTGGCAGCAGGGCTCCGGCCCCGGAACGTGTTCACGAACTTCGGTACCGAAGGGTAGTCCCGTGGACAGTCTGCACAGCCCGCTGGATCTTCCACCACGTCTGCTGATTGCGGTCGGTGGCAATGCCATCCATCCTGAAGGAATCAGGGGCACTGCCGAGGAGCAGATGCAGACCGCAGCGCGGGCTGCCCGGACACTGCTGCCCATCCTTGAGCTTGAACGCGAGTTGATCGTCACCCATGGCAACGGCCCTGGTGTCGGCAAGACGATCATGCGCCAGGTGCTGGCTCGTCACCGGGTGACACCAATGTCGCTCGACATCTGCGTGGCGAACACCCAGGGCGTGACTGCTTATCTGCTGATGCAGGCCTTCGAGAATGCGCTGCGGGGCGCCGGCAACCCGCGACATGCTGTTGGGCTGGTGACGCAAGTGGAGGTCGATCCCGACGACCCGGCCTTTCAGAATCCCAGTAAGCCGGTGGGGTACTTCTACTCCGAAGAGGAAGCGAGAGACCTCGAAAGCGAGCTGGGCTGGATCATGCGGGAGGA
>CAZEKE010000044.1:0-2871 GCA_964512815.1 uncultured Acidiferrobacteraceae bacterium | reverse complement strand
GCCTGATTCATTTCCCCTTAAGTAAACAATGGACGGAAGCCAACCCAGTGAAACTGCAAAGATCAGTACCAGCGCCGTGGCAACCAAAAAATCCGGTATTGAGATCAGGTTCAGAGTAGCAAAGGTAATCGAACGGTCCAACCGACTGCCAGGATACATCGCAGCGATGAGACCCAGAAACAGCGAGATCGGAATGGCGATTGCTCCGACCAGGAGCGTCAAACGGGAAGTGTTATAGACTCGCGGCCCGAGCATTTCGACAATTGGGGTGCCCAGTCCTGCCCCAAGGCCCGCTTTGGAGATACCCAGATCTCCCATCATGACGTTCTGAAGCCATACCAGGTATTGCTGGATGGGGTGTTTATCCAGGCCCAGTTTTGCCCTGAGGGCTGCCGTGCTTTCGGGCGTTGCGGTCTGCCCTAGAATGATCTGGGCCACATCGCCCGGCAGAATATTGGTGCCGATAAAAATCAGCACAGAGACCACCCACAGAGTTACCAGGCTGATACCGAAACGGCCCAATAGAGCACGCCAGAGCATAGCTAATCCAGAATTACGGCGAAACGGAGAATCTTAAACAAAGGGGTTCGCACGTCACCGTGCGAACCCCTTCCAAGGATGATTGAACAGGCAGCCTTACCCTGTTTTCCAGATGTGCTCGGCCCAGCCGTTGCCGCCAAATTGGCCCAATGGGCAATTGCAGAAACCTTGCACCTGCGAGTTGTGGCCATCCAAAATATTGGTATGAGCCGGAATAACCATACCGCTTTCGGTGGAAACCAATTTCTGCATCTCGCAGTGCATCTCGTGGCGTTTCGCCGCATTGGTTTCCGCCAGAGAGTCCTTCAGTAACTGACCCATGCGATCGCTGTTCCAGTAGGTGTCGTTCCAGTTGCCATTGGGGGCGAACTGAATCGCCATCATGGCATTCGCAGTTGGACGCATGTTCCAGCTCACCACATTGAGCGGTTCTTTCATCCACACCGCACCCCAGTAACCATCGGTCGGCACCCGCTTGAGTTTGAGGTTAAAGCCGATCTTCTTAAGGTTGGCCTGCATCAGAAGACAAGCTTCCTCGATGAAGCCAATTACTGGTGCTACGTACAACTCAGCCTCTGAGTAGCCCGACTTGTTGAGGTGCCACTTGGCCTTGTCAGGATCGTAGGGAATCTGCGGCAGTTCATGGCAATGATCCGCGCCGTAGGCCGTATTGATCGGATGATCATTGCCCACGGTACCCTGACCTTTGAGAAACTTGCGGACGATCCGCTCACGGTCCTGGATATAGCGGAAACCCTGAACTAGATCATCGTTGTCACCTGGTGCGGTGTTCTTCAGACAACAAATACCGCCATAAAGGCCCGACGGAATCGAAAGGACCGATATACCGGCGCTCTCCATCTTTTTGACGTGCTTCGCGTTCATAAGAGTCGCCATGTCAATACTGCCCGCAAGCAACGCGTTCAACCTGGCATCGGGATCGGTAATCGCTGTAACCTCAATACCGTCCAACCACTGTCCGGTATCCCGCCAGTAGTTGTTGTTACGAGAATGAATGGACCGCACACCAGCCTGGAATGAATCCAAGGTGTAGGGGCCACTACCGCCTTCCCACCAGTTGTGGGTATTGGCTTTCACGATCTTGGCCTGGGGCTGCGTCAACTTCGCCGGCAAGTCTGCGTCAGGCGACGACAGGCTCAGCTTCACTGTGTATTTGTCAACCGCTTTCCACTCCACAACAGCCGCGAAAAAGGATTTAATGGAAGATGGTGAATCGGCCGCGATGTGACGATTCATGCTCCAGACGACATCTTTCGCCGTCAGTTCACCGCCGCTGTGAAACGTCACGCCCTTGCGAATCTTGAAGATGTACTCGGTCGCATTACTGTTGACTGTCCACTCTTCAGCGAGCTCGGGATGGAGACTCATATTGTCCCAGACCTGAATGAGTCCGTTGTACATCGTGTTTGCCCGGACGTAGTCGATGGTCGATGTACCCAGGATCGGGTCCAGCGTATCGTCGGGCCCGTGCAGGTTGGACGCGAAGATCACCGAGCCACCGCGGGTCGGGCTGGCGGCGAGCGCACTGGCGGAGGTCAGAAGACCACCTGCTGTAGTTGCAGTAACTCCCAATGCGCCCATGGCCGCCAGGAACTCACGGCGGTTAACATGGCCGTCACGATACATCTGTTGAAAATTCTTGACTTCTTTCATTTATTCACCTCCATATTTACATCATTCAGGATTGCGTTTAGTCGGTTTAAAGTGGAAATTCGGCCGCGTTGCAGCCAAGCAAGGCGATAAACAACCTCGGTACCGATAAACAGTGAAACATGAATTACGCAGTTTGGTCAAACTGGCATACTCCAGTTAGATATATCTTTTGTTCTAATCGGACTCGCAACAGTCAAATCAAAGCAAAAGATCCCGAAAAAATGGGAAAAGGAAGTGATTTCGCAGGAAATTCAATTGCTGTCACAATTTCCGAAGGGCAGCCCTGAGCTCGCTGAAGACCCAAATCAAAAGAAAAGTCACGACCCCTAATGAGACATCTTGAATCGATTCAATTGCCGTTGCCCAGCCTGCGCCATATCGGCCGTGGACTCTCCCCGCTTCAGATCAGCAATGCGGTGATTGCCTTCCTGTATGCCATCTCCGCCCCCGTCGCGATCATGCTTGCCGTCGGCACCGACGGCGGATTGTCCGAACAGGAACTCAGTTCCTGGGTCTTTGGTGCATTTGCCATCAACGGCTGCCTGAGTATCGGGATGTCATTGCTTTACCGCCCGCCACTGGTTTTCTTCTGGACGATCCCCGGCGTAGTACTGCTGGGCGCGGCGCTCGAACACCTGGACTTTGCTCAGGTTGTCG
>CAZEKE010000043.1:0-4063 GCA_964512815.1 uncultured Acidiferrobacteraceae bacterium | reverse complement strand
AGCTCCAGTAAATCTGATATCTGCTTTTGTCCTGCCGGCTGTTGCTTGTAGTCCAGATACGCTATCTGGGTAGGTTTATAGGGTTTCGTGGACGAGACGAGCCAATAATCGCGTCGCTTGGGCCGGGGGGGAACTTCAGTTGAGTTGGCTTAGTTGACTGGTGGCTGCCTCATAATTGACGACTCAAGGGCCGACTCATGGGGGACGCCTTGGTTCTCAACTCCTTTGGTAAGTGCCTCGACTGAGACGTTCCGTCACGTTTGCTATGATCAAAGCGATGAGTGATATACCAGAAAATCATGCTGACGCGCGGGAATCCCGGCCCTTCAAGGGCATTTTTCTCACAGTACTTGGCATTGGCTGTATCACCTTCAACGATGCGTTGATGAAGCTGATCGTCGCCGATCACCCGATCGGTGAAGCGATCTTTGTCCGCGGCCTGTTTGCCCTGGTGCCGATTGCATTCTTGATCTACCGTGCCGGCGGGATCACGTCTTTGAGAATTCACGATACGGCTTTGCAGGTGTGGTGCGTGCTGCTGCTGGTCGGTCCGCTTTTTCTCTACATTTTTTCACTGCGGTATCTGCCTTTGTCCATCGTGACCATCATCTTCTTTACCAACCCGCTTTTCGTGACGATGCTTGCGCCGTGGTTTCTGAATGAACGTGTGGGGTGGCGGCGTCTGGCAGCTGTCCTGGTGGGCCTCGCCGGCGCAACCCTGGTCGTGAAACCGGTCGGTGACGGATTTCTGTGGATCATGGTGGTTCCACTCGTGGTGGCTTTGCTCTCGGCTGTACGGGAACTTGTGGTGCGCGTGGCGCTTGCCCGTGAAACTTCCGTTTCACTGCTGTTCTATTCCAGCATGGCTGTCATGCTGACGGGGCTGGCAACATTACCGCTCGGATGGGAGACGTTGTCCGGCACGGACCTGGTCGTGCTGGCAGCTGCCGGACTGGGATTCGGGTTCGGTATTTACCTGATGACCGATGCGCTACGATATGGAGAGGCCAGCCTGCTGTCACTGTACAAGTACAGCGGTATCGTTTGGGCCCTGATTCTGGGTTTTCTCCTGTGGCATGAGGTACCCGATGCCTGGACACTATGCGGTACCGGATTAATCATCGCCAGCGGGTTGTATATCGTTTATCGCCAGCGGAACACTGCCGTGTAGATTTCAGCTGTTGCTGTACCCTCGATTTCCGTTTTATCTTGTGAGCTAGGTGTGCCGCATTATGTGATCGGCAGTGGCAGTTATCGAGAATTACGGCAGAGTTCGTTCATGCCTTCGACCAGAGCCTGGTCGAGAATCGTGATTGCACGGTCAATCTCGTCTGTAGTCACGGTTAAAGGCGGCGCGATGCGCCAGACAGCACCGCGTTCCGGTCGGCGGCGGATGTTCATCGACAGACCCAGTTCAAAGCAGCGTTGCGTTGTGACTGAACCAAGCGCATGAAACGGTTGGCGGGTTTCCCGGTCTTTAACCAGCTCCACGCCAATCAGAAGCCCTTCGCCCCGGATGTCACCGATCGCTTCATGACAGTGCTGCAGTTCACGTAATCGGGCCGTCAGATAATCACCCATGTCCACAGCCCTGGCGATGAGATCTTCCTGCCAGATTGTCTGGAGAACGGCGACACCGACCGAAGCCGGCAGAGGATCTGAGACGTGGCTGGTATAGAAACTGAATCCTGCGTCGTGGGCTCGTTCTTCGATCTCAGGGTTGGTGACCGTGGCAGCCAGCGGAAGTCCGCCGCCAAGCGTCTTGGACAGGGTCATGACGTCAGGTGTAACGCCAAGCTTGGTGGCAGAACAGGTCGCACCCACCCGGCCGAACGCCGTCTGGGCCTCGTCGAAAATCAGTAGCATGCCGCGCTCCAGCGCAGCACCTTGCAGTTGGTCGAAATAGCCGACCGGCGGTACGATCACACCACCCGCGGAGATGACAGGTTCTGCGATGACTGCTGCCGGTGCACCGTCGCTCGCCATGTCAAACATCTTAAGACCGACACGCAGACAGGACATGTCGCAGACATCACGACAGTGTTCGATAGGGCAGCGGTAAGCGTTGGGTTCAGGTATGACATGGCTGCCGGGCACTTTCGGGCCGTAACCGCGCCGATCGCTGGCGAATGTCGCTGCGGCAGACCCCCCGGTCGTGCCGTGCCAGGATCCCCCTAGAGCAAGAATCTCGTATCCACCGGTCGCGAGTTTCGCCAGGCGCAGCGCCGCTTCGTTGGATTCGCTCCCGGTACTGAGAAACAGTGATTTAGTCAGATTAGAAGGCAACCAGTCTGCGAGTGTCCTGGCAAGCCGGACCACCACCTCTGGAATCATTCCCGAGAACAGATGCAGGGCGGTGTCACAACTTTGCCTGATCGCCGCAGTGATCGCCGGGTGGTTGTGACCCAATGTTGCGCACATCTGTCCTGACGTGAAGTCCAGAATTTCCCGACCATCACTGTCTGTGACGATGCACCCCTTAGCAGTGCGGAATAGCTCCGGAAATGAATCACCACCGTAACGTATTAACAGATCCCTGGCATCTGCTTTCAGGTCAGCATTCATAAATTATCCTCCCGCCACGTTGAACGGCAAACGTTCGAGAAAGTTGCCAAATCAGACGGTATATCAGTCACTATAAAGGGTATTGTCAGTCGATGGTCTTCTTCAGCATCGATTGAATCCATTCGCCGGATGTCGTCGGCCGGTGTCGAGGCGGATTGCCGGGTGTGATGCAGGTGGGCAGGCACTCAATCAGGGCGTCGTAGGCCGGCTGGTGAAAGAATGCGATGGAAAGCCGGTTTTCACGACGGTTTTGGGGAATGACCACCCGATGCAGGGTAGAGACCCAGTGGTCATTCGTCCAGGCAGCCATCAGATCACCCAGATTGACGACCAGAGAGTCCGGGTCTGCAGACACATCGACCCAGTCACCTGCCGGAAGCCTGACCTGCAGGCCTGGTAACCCATCGTGGTAGAGAATCGTCAGACTCCCCCAGTCTGAATGTGCGCCCCGCCGGAGTTGACCGGGTTCAACCGGTGCAGTCAGAGCGGGGTAGTGGTTGACCGTGAGATTCGAGACATGCTCACGGATCTTGTCCTCGAACCAGTTCTCGTCAAGGCCAAGAGCCAGTGCCATCAGCCGCATGAGGTCATTGGCCAGTCTCTCCATCGCGGCGTAGTAGGTCTCGAAAGCGGCCCTGAAGCTGACGGGTCGGCGGGGCCAGATATTCGGTGAGAAGAACAGCTCGCGGCCTCTGCGAAGTCCCGCGCGGCGTGCCGCTTCGGGATCGTCAAAACGGTTGACAGCAAAAAACTCACACAGATCGGGCGGTGTCCTGACATCGCGTGACCTGGCCAGGGCATCGTGTCTGGCCGGGGCGTAACCGCGAAATCCTGAAGTCGTCCTGCTCCGCATTTTTTCTTTTTGCGGCAGAGAAAAGAAGGCCCGGGCGCTGTTCTCAATACTGCTCACCACGGGTTCGGGTATTCCGTGACCGGTGATGATCAGAAAGCCGATGTCACGACAGGCTTGGGCGATGGTCTCCACTGCGAGATCCCGTCCGGGGCCCGGTTCAAAAGCAAGGCTGAGATCGACCAGTGGTATGTGTTCTGTGGCCATTAGGGAAAAGTCAGGGAGCGTCCGGTACAGACGGAAGCACCGAAGGGGTTTGTATGCCGCAGAAGCCCGGTGAGCGTACCCTTTTCAGGTGAGTTCCCGGGGGATCGCAGTCTCCCGCTCTGCGATGAAATCCACCAATGCCTGGTCCAGCGCCGAATCGATACCCGGTTCCTCGTATCGGCCCAGCCAGCGCCTGGCCTTGTCCAGGCCGACCTGTTCACTGTCCTTCCGGCCTTCGTCATCCCACTGTTCGTAGGTGACGTTGTTTTGGGAAGGAAAAATAAAAAGATCGGCTTTTCGCGTGTGTTCCGCACCAAGAAAGTGTCCTCCGGGTCCGACTTCCTGCACGGTTTCGAAGATCTCATCGAGGTCGTCGAAGCGACATCCCTGGCAGAAGTGATAGAAGGCATCCAACTGCTCGAAATCCATCACGGTCTTGGC
>CAZEKE010000042.1:0-2533 GCA_964512815.1 uncultured Acidiferrobacteraceae bacterium | reverse complement strand
AGTTCTACGCGACCCGTACGTCCCGGACGAGAGAAAGCCGAGTCGACACAGTTGAGAAACTGAGAATTTTCCAGCCAAACGAGAAAACCGCGCAATTAAGCGCGGTTTTTTTTACTCTTTCAGCTTGATATATCTATTACTGTTTGGTGCCTGCACTCAAGGAAAACGAGGTACCATAGGTTCTGCCCAGCCCGGTCCGACCAGTCGATCCCCTGCCCTGTTGCGCGCTACGATTTGACTGCTTCGGCATGGGTCGCCGGGCTTCCGGGTTGAACGGCGTAATGGGGCCTAGAATACGCTCGGGATGATCGAAGATCATCTCGTCGGTCAGGGGTATAAACACGGTTTTCGGCATGGAAACAGTTGTGAATTCCAAAGTTCCCGTCCAATGTACTGCTGAAGAGTGGCTTCAAAAAGGAGGTAGTCATGGCAATACAGTGGCAAAAAATGGCAGAACCTGCGCTTCATTCTGTGGTTTGGTTGCTTTGAATGCCCGAGTTCACTTCGAAATGAGTAGCCTGAACCAGTCCTGACCGGAAAGCGATCTCGGAGAACGGAAAATGAAAATTGTTGCAGTCGTTGAAGATGACGCCGACCAACGGGAGAACTATGCCGATGTACTGGCTGCTCAGGGTTACGACGTCCATACCTACGGAAGCAAAATCGACGCGCAAGAAGGGTTCCATAGTAGATTGCCCGACCTTGCGATTCTTGACATCATGCTTGGTGAGGACATGGACGGGGGCTTTGAACTGTGCATGGAGTTGCGGAACTTAAGCCCTAACCTGCCGGTCATCTTTCTCACCGCCCGGGACAGTGACGCGGACAGAATCTCTTCTCAACGTATGACTGCCTGGGACTACATCACCAAGCCAGTGAGTCTTGAATTTCTCGTTGCACGAGTTCATGCACTTTTACGGATAGCTGATCAGTTAAAGCAGCCGGACTTGCAGGAGTCCCTGATTAGCGTGAATGAGATGGAAATCGATGAGAAGAGCATGTCGGTCAGGTGGCGGGGCGAATTAATCAGCCTGACGTTGACCGAATTCTGGATTGTTGAATCTCTTGCACGCCGACCAGGTCACGTCAAGACCTACAATGCGTTGAACGATGTCACCCGGCAGGGACTGGTCGAGCGTAATACCATTAATGGATATATTCGTAGAATCCGAAACAAGTTCCGGGAATCCGACCGCAGCTTCGACCGCATTCAGACGGTCCATGGTACTGGCTACAAGTGGGCACAAGACTGAATGACCCGCTGACAGCCCGCCCCCTGGAGCGTTCACCCTCTTCCGAACCGCTCGGGTCCAGTGGTCGTGGTCAACACCGTGTCCGACCCGGCCTCAAGATCAGAACCAAGCTGTTGCTTCTGGTGCTCTCGTTGCTCGCCATTCCGTGGATGGGCTACAAGTCGGTACGGGAGATGGAAAAATTTTTGCTCGATGGACAGCAACAGGCGCTCGAACTCACCACAGAAGGCATCGCCAGCCTGCTTGGTAACCGAAAGGACCTCTTCGATTCAGATATAGGAGTGCCCGAAGTCATGGGCAGGTCATTCGACGTGCTTCCCACTGAACTCGATGCGCCTCTGTCAATTGACGCATCGTCAAATGATTGGATTGTGGCACTTGAAGAAGCCAGGGACTACACCAGCGCCGGGTCTTTGGAGTGTACGGTGGACTATAACCCTGACTCGTTGGCTGTCCGTCACGGGCTGGGTATCCATGACAAGCACGTCTATGCTTTTTTCGACATTTCGGATGACGTCATCGTTTTTAGAGACCCGGAACTGGTGAGGCTTGATAAAAGTGACCAGCTTCGACTCACCGTGCAGGTGCTGGGCATGGACATCCGGCGGTATTTGTTAACTGCGCGGAAGGAGGGCCGCATGAGTGTCTATCTGATGAAGACCGACTGGCGTGAGCCTGAAACGGGTGAGGCTCTGAAGGATATTTCGGCCACTATCGAACTCACAAGCGATGGCTATGCAATCAAGATCCGCATACCCCGGGAGATTATCGGAACAAGGGCCAGGGTCAAATTTGAGGTGATCGATGTTGACGACGCTGAAGACAGGACGATTTCGGGCACAATCAGCACGGATCCGGATCCTTTCATCCATGGTCTGGGACAGGTTCGCCTCATGACCCCCGCGCTCGCCAAACTGGTCGAGCCGCTCTACATTTCCGAGGCAAGTATCAGGGTCTGGGATCGGGATTTCCGCCTGAGGGCAGAGCTTGGCAGTATTTTTCCAGAACGATTGATCTCTGGTGCCGGAATGCAGCGGACAACTTCATTGCTGGGTCGTTTGGAACGCGTGTCGCTCGAATTGTATGACTGGATTCTGAGACAGCCGATGGGCGGTCCGCAGGACGATGTGCCTGCTGAGTCTTCGGGTGAGGATCTTCGGGTTCTATCTAAAGTGATCACCAACGGTGCAAGATTGAGCGAGCGGCGCCGTTATGGAAACACGAAGCTGATTGTGAGTTCCCTGCCGATCTGGGCCGAGGGGGAAATCCAGGGGGCTATA
>CAZEKE010000041.1:0-3877 GCA_964512815.1 uncultured Acidiferrobacteraceae bacterium | reverse complement strand
GGGCGGCGAGCTGGGTTACTATCCCGAGGATTCGCGTCGGCGCCAAGCCGTGCCCTGAGCCCAAGTATCGGAGGATCCGTTTTGCCCAAGGTGAAGTCATTACCCGATGATGTTGAGTTCGAACTGGCGGCCGGGGAGACCCTGCTGGAGGGGGCACTGAAAGCCAGTATCCCGATTGCCCATGCTTGTGGCGGTCGCGCCAAGTGCTCGACCTGCCGGTTTTGGGTCCTCAGCGGTCTTGAGAGCTGCCCGGACCGGAATCCGGCCGAAGCGGAACTGTCTGAGTCCATCGGACTGGGTGAAGAGGTCAGGCTCGCCTGTCAAATTCGGCCCGAAGGGGACCTGACTATTCGCCGACTGGTCCTGGACGAGACGGACCTGTTCATGACCAGCCAGCTGGAACGTTCAGCAACCACCCGCACTGGAGAAACGCGTGAGGTAGCAGTATTTTTCAGTGACATCGCAGGGTTTACTTCGATATCTGAAAGTCTCTCACCTTATGATGTGATGTACCTGCTCAACCGCTACTTTGCCCAGACCGGTGAGGTGATTGAGGCCAACGAGGGGTATCTGGATAAGTTCATCGGCGATGGCCTGATGGCTGTGTTTGGGATGGACGGGCAGGAGGATGCACCCATACGGGCGGTGAATGCGGCACTCAAGACCCTGGAGCTGGTCGACCGAATGAAGCCATTTTTTGCCTCGATGTATGACATTGATTTTGACATACGCATAGGCCTGCACTGGGGTGAAGCTCTCATTGGCTCCATCGGCGCAATCGGGCACGAGCGCCTGACGGCTGTAGGTGACGCAGTCAATGTGGCTAGCCGGGTCGAGAGCGCGAACAAAGACGCTGACACCCGGTTCCTGGTATCTGAAAACCTATATGAGAAGGTTAAGGACAGTGTCGAAGTGGCTGATTTTGTACGCGTCAAACTGCGGGGAACCAGTGAGCGGATTACCCTTTATGAGATCGAGCGATTGAACGAGACGGCAGACGCTGAGGTCAACAAGACTGAAATACGGGAGACCGTTCGACTTGGCGGACGCAACTGGATACGGCTTTTCGAGGCCAACGGGCTCGAAGAAGGGGAGCACAGGGTAATGGCTTTTCGTGACTGCGATGTGGTGGTCACCCGCCAGAACGGACAGGTGATCGCGTTCAACAATGCCTGTCCGCATCTGAGGCTGCCGCTCTTTGAGCCCAAGGATAGATCTGCGGAAGACGAGTCGCCCATTCCCCCGGCCAGCACGTTCACAGAAGACAGAGGGATACGGTGCCGCTGGCACCAGAGTTGTTTTGATCTGCAGAGCGGTGAGATCAAAAGCTGGTGCGATAAGTTACAAGAGGATGGGACATCTCCCGGAATGGAGTACCTGGGCGATATCTCGAAAAACAGAACCGCGTTGCAGATCTTTCCCTGCCGGACGGACAAAGGTTACATCTGGCTCTCTTTGGACTGAACGATTCTCTTCTGGCCCGGCAAGCGTGTCAGGATCGAGTCAGTCGTCCTGCGGTTACCAGGCAGATCAGTCCGATGAGTCCAAGTGAAAAAGTGGTCTTCAGTACACCCGAATAACCGGCCATGCTCCAGATATAGCCGGACAGGGTCGGCCCGGAAGCGAATCCCAGGATATAGGCAACTGAAACCACGGCTGAGATGGCACCGAAATTGGATCGCCCCAGCAGATCGGCGGTCACCGTCGGTTTGGCAATACTGCTTATTCCTGCAGATCCCCCCTGAAAAACGACGAAAAAGCAGAGTATCAGCGCGCTGGCCCCTGCCCAGGCCAGGTTGACGCTCGCGAAGGAAAGCCCGGCCAAGGCACAGCTGCAGATCAACAACATCGATACCCTCTGTTCGAGCGGGATCAGCACCAGTCGCCCGAAGACCTGAGCAGCACCGATCGTCGATGCCGCGATGATCGCGTGGCCGGTAGACACGCCGCGGCTTTCCAGCAGCGGCAGAATATGACTGACGATCATACTGTGGTTGAGCGAGAAGGCTGCAAAAGCTACGGCGAGGCACCAGAAAACAGGGTTCTGGAGAACGGGGCCAATGATCGCACCAAGCGGCACCTTGGCCAGCGCGTGTGCGGTTTCCGTTCTACGGTCATTAAGGGAAGTGCCGTACCAGAACAGGGGAACAGCGATCCCCAGTATCAGCAACGAGAACAGCCAGGTACTCACCTGCCAGCTGGACGCGTTCGCAACATAGTGGGAAAGCGGAAAGCACAAAGTCCCGGCAAACCCTGCCACCAGCGTGACCATGATGATCGGTTTTTTGGCGTCGGGATGGAACACCCGGGTGAGAAACGCAAAACAAGGCTCATAAAGGCATCCGGCCATTGCTACACCAATCAAAAGCCAGATCAGGTAGAACTGCCAGAGGGCTGCAATAAACGGTAGCAGGGCAATCAGCACTGCCCCGGCAACTGCACTTCCGGTGATCAGTATCCGGCCATGGCCCTGATCAATCAGTCGCCCGGCGAAGATTCCGGAGGCAGCGGACATCACAAGCGCCGCGGTAAATCCGATGACAAGGTCCAGCCGGCTCCAGCCGAAGTGAGTCTCCCATCGGATCAGCATGGCTGGAAACAGATAAAATATCCCTGCCCAGGTGATCGTTTCAGCGACGGCCAGGGACCATACCTTGGGATTTGTCCACATGGATTGACCTGGGTACCGGTCCGGCAATAGGTTGATGAATTGTAGTCCTGCCTGATGGAATCAGATACTCTCATCCGTTGCTGATTTCCCGCTGATAAAGGTGCAATATTGATTTGGAACATGACGATGCGGCCGCAAGCGACGGTTTTAACTGATTTGACAGATCCAGCCATTTTCTGACGCGCCATGGATTCGATTCGATTTCGGTCCGGCAGCTATTCCGGCTATGACATTCGCCCATCGGCCGCGGCCGACGATGAACTGACCCGGGTTGGCCCCGGGACCCCCTGCGGGGAATACCTTCGCCGCTTCTGGCACCCGGTGTCTTTGACCCGCGACCTGGGGGAACGCCCCCTGACAGTGAGGATTCTTGGTGAAGATCTCGTTCTCTTCAGAGATCAGTCAGGTCAGCTGGGCCTGGGTCATCGCCAATGCCCACACCGGGGTGCTTCTCTTGAATACGGTATCTGTGAGGAGCGGGGAATCCGCTGTTGTTACCATGGCTGGCACTTCGACGTTGATGGGACGTTGCTCGATGCGCCCGGGCAGCCGGCAGAGCTGAATGAACGCCTCAAGCACAGAGTCCGGCTCGGAGCCTATCCCGTGATCGAATACATCGGGCTGATATTCGCCTACTTGGGGCCGCCCAAATCCGTTCCACAGTTTCCTGTCTTCGACGCAATGGCGTTGGAGGAGATGACAACGGTGCCCTACAAGGCGCCATTCCGGTGTAACTGGCTGCAGGTACTGGATGCGATCCTGGATCCGTTACACACGAGCTTTCTTCATTCCCGAATGAATCGAGTGCAGTTTTCCGAGGGGTTCGGAGAGATTGGACGAATGGATTTCTTTGAACGCTCCAGCACGCTCCTCGGGGTCAATACCCGGAGGATCGGTGCCAACCTCTGGCTGCGGGGCAATGAGTTGGTGATGCCGAACTTCACCCAGGCCGGCAGCGCTTTTGCTGCGGACGGGACGGAAGTGCGTTATTACGGCCGCAGTTCGTTCACCCGCTGGGTCGTGCCGCTGGACGATGAGAACACCGTCTGTCTTGCATGGGCGAATTTCGGTGACCGGGGTGACCCCGGAGAATGGAACATTCCGGAAGGACCGGAATTGATTGAGCAGGGCGAAGTCTTTGATCGCAGTTATGAAGAAAGACAGCGCTCACCGGCCGACGCTGAAGCGGTAGAGGGTATGGGCAGA
>CAZEKE010000040.1:0-7398 GCA_964512815.1 uncultured Acidiferrobacteraceae bacterium | reverse complement strand
CCCGAAAAGCCATCATTCAACTCGGTTTTCATCGGCCAAGACCGGGCAGTACCAGCTGCTCAATCCAGTTTTTGACCTCCAGGGTGCGGACATCGGCATTCATCACATCGCCATCTATACCCAGCTGCCAGGCGAGATCCTTGCGCGTCGGATCCAGGTGCAGGGCCTCGAGTCTCGCCACATAACGGGCTGCGTCTGCCTCGTCCTCAAAAAATGAAAGGCCGACGAGTTTGAGGGTACGGCAATGAATCAATCTCGCCAGCTCGTGCAGATCGTACTCGGGGTGGTACTGCACGGCCCAGATCACACCGCCCTGATGCGTAATCGAGAGCGCCTGTACGCTGGTGTAGGCATTCGACGCGAGGCAAACACCACCTGCGGGAAGATGGGTAACCTCATCGTCGTGGCTGATAAAGGCATCGAATACGGTTTGCTTGCCGTAGTACATCGGGTGACCGCGCCCTTCCGGCGTGAGACTGATTTTTCGTGCGATACCCATCTCACGGCCATACGGGTGCGCCACGCAGCGTCCTCCTGCGGCGACCGCACCGATCTGTGCCGCCCAGCAGCTGCCGAAACTCGGGACCTGGTACCTGTAGGCCGCTTTCATCAGCTCGATCTGTGGAATCACGTCCGGATCATCTTCTTTCCACACCGTCAGACTGGAACCGGTCCACGCCAACCCGTCGTAGGACTCCAGCCCGGCGCCCTCGGGCAGTCGAACGCCAGGATCGGCGGGATAGATCACGTCCACCGTACATCCTGGAGAGAGTCGGGCCAGCATCTGTCGGTACAGCACACCCGCCGTGGTTGCACCGCCGGCCTCGAGGTCTTCGCGACCCGCACGGCTGTAGCCGTCGACAACGAGAAAACGGGGTTCTTTGGACATGGTTTCCCTTCCGTTCTTCAGGAATTGCTAGCCACCGATACCTGCCAGCTGACGGACGATCCCGGGCAATTCGCAGTGGTGGCTGCAGATCGCATCGGCGCTGGTGATGTCCCGGTCCGTATCGCGGGTCCCAGTGAAGAGAATAGCTTTCATCCCCAGTGCTTGGGCTCCCTTGATATCGTTGTGATCACGATCGCCCACGTGCACCATCTCGCTGACGGCAACACCCGTCTCACCGGCCGCCCGGGCGAACATGTCGGCGTGGGGTTTGGAATGCCCAACCTCGTCGGAGAACGCAAATCCCGTGAAGTGGTTCAGGATGCCGTTCATCTCGAGCCATTGTCGTAAACAGCGGCCTGGCGAGACGATCGTGTCGGAGACCACAGCCAGTGGAAAGTCCGCGGCCAGCTCGGCGATAGCCTCCGCGACGCCATCAATCATGTCCGGCGCAACCATGACTTCCATCTCTTCGTACTGCTGGATAACGTTCTCAAGGACGGGATCTGGCAGTGTCCGACCCAGGCCGGTGAGCACGATCTTCAGACGCTCGGGCACGGTCCAGGTCACGAACTGGTCATGCCAGACATGGTTGAAGGCGGCGTCCGTCATGTCACAGGCCAGCCAGACTGCTTCCGGAGTGATCGGGGCCTCGTTCTGGAGCGCTTCCCACAACAGGTGCCGGCGGGTCTCTTTCTTGGACTTCAGACCCTGGGTTGCCCGCTTGGCCTCATCGCTGTCATCGTGGATCACGGTGTCCCACAGATCGAAAGTCACAGCCCTGATCATTCAATTGTTCCTCGTGCAAAGCACCCCGGACCGGGGCGACCCGTTCACATTATCCCCTCGGGAACCGTCATTCAAACCGTGCAACCGCTCAATGGGTTGGTGAGCAGGTGACAGAATTGGCAGAATAACCCCAACCTGCCCCTTTGGAAACCGCGATGTCGCATACCGTTGTCGTATCTCCTGCCGTTTCGTCGGTACCGGACGAAGGACTGATGCGCGGAGCGCTGCATCCCCTATTGCATTCCGGGGCGCTGGGTGTCTGGTAGCTTTATATGATCCGCTGTTGGAATACACGCTTCAGAAGACCAGCACTTGTCGGACTACTCAGCATCTGGCTGTCGGCTGGAATCGCGGCCGATCAGAACGATCCCGCCCTGGATCAGCTTTTCCTTCAGCTCGCCGATACCACGACAAAAGTGGAATCAGATCGGATCAGTAGCGAGATCTGGGAACGCTGGACCGACATTGACGATGACACAGCCCGTGCCTGGCTGGATCGCGGAATTCAAGCGATGTCCAATCAGTATTACCGTGAAGCCCTGCGCAGTTTCAACAAAGTGATCGAAATCGCACCGGACTTTGCCGAAGGCTGGAATAAGAGGGCCACGCTATTTTACCTGGCCGATCAGTATGATCTGTCAATCGATGACATCAAGCAGACGCTTATGCTCGAGCCCCGGCACTTTGGCGCGTTATCCGGGCTCGGCCTGATCTTTATCGAACGCGACAACTTCTCCGGTGCCCTGATTGCTTTCCGGGAGGCTCTGACGCTCAACCCACATCTGACGCGGATCCGGCACTACGTTGATCGTCTGGAGGAAAGACAGCGTAGGATCGATGAAGAAAACGCCATTTAACTCGGTGACTTGGCCTCGAAGAGAACACCCAGCCAGTCGGAAAGGTCAATGAGTTCCGCTTCCGACAGGCTGTGCGGCATCGGGTAGGTTTTCCAGGTCACATTGAACGCCTGTTCTGACAGCAGATCCCGGCTCTTTTCGGCGAGATGCAGTGCAAGTACCGGATCGTGCAGCCCATGGGCCAGAAAGATCGACGTCTCCCGGTTGGCCTGATCGGCCTCAGCGGCCAACGATCCTGCAACAGGCAGGTAGGTCGACAGCCCGATGATGCCAGCCAGCGTCTGGTGATACCGGAGCCCCAGATGCAGGGCCACCGCGCCGCCCTGTGAGAAGCCGCCGATAAATATTCGCTCGGGCGGCATACCCCGGGCCTCTTCTCGTGACAGCAAGGTTCTGACAATATCAGCGGATTCGTCCAGCCCTTCGGGCCTGGCTTCGCGGTTGATATCCAGGCCGGTGATGTCATACCAGCCACGCATCACCATACCGCCGTTGATGGTGATCGGCCGCATCGGCGCATCCGGCAGGAGAAAGCGAACCGGCAAATCGGTGGGCAACCGCAGCAACTCCGGCAGCTGCGCGAAATCCCGGTGATCCGCCCCTAGACCGTGCAGCCAGATCACGGTGAATAGCGGGTCGGAGCCGGTTTCTCGTTCCAGCAGTTGCGGTTCAGCGTCAGACATAGCGGTTATTCTAACGGCCCGAAGCGCACATGAGCTGCACGGCACGGCTCCGGTCGCCCTCGGCTATACTGGGCCGCCTCCCAACAGACGTCGAATGCTGCCCTTGACTGATCTGCCTGATTTCAGTGATGTCACTGCCGCTGCCGAACGGCTTAAAGAACACGCCCTGCGTACGCCGGTACTCGGCAACACGCTCCTGGACGAACATATTGACGGGAAGGCGTTTCTTAAATGCGAGAACTTCCAGCGTATCGGCGCCTTCAAATTCCGTGGTGCCTGGAACGCGATCTCGCAGTTGACCGAAGATCAGCGGTCGCGGGGTGTGATCACGCATTCCTCCGGCAACCACGGTCAGGCGGTGGCTCTGAGCGGGCGGTTGCTCGGAATCTCGACCACGGTGGTCATGCCCAGGGACGCACCGCTACGCAAAAGGGCCGCCACGGAAAGCCATGGCGCGACGATCATTGACTACGATCCAGCCACGGCCAAAAGGGAAGTGATCTCCGCCGAGCAGGTGGAAACGCACGGTTACACGCTGATCCCACCTTTTGACCACCCGCATGTGATCGCCGGTCAGGGCACCGCCGCGCTGGAACTCCTCGAACAGAGCGGGCCACTGGACTGTCTTCTCGTTCCCTGCGGGGGCGGCGGCCTGCTTGGCGGCAATGCCATCAGCACGCGGCACCTGCAGCCGGCCTGCCGGATTATCGGTGTCGAACCGGAGCTCGCCGATGACGCGACCCGTTCCTTCAGAAGCGGCACTCTGCAGCGCGTGGACAATCCGCGAACCATTGCCGATGGCACACGCACCGAATCACTCGGTGCGATCACCTTTCCGCTCATCCAGAATCTCGTTGATGATTTCTGTACCGTGACGGAAGAGGCTATTGTCGAAGCCGTGCGGTTCCTGTTTCACGATGTGAAACTGGTGGTCGAACCCTCAGGTGCACTAGGAGTCGCTGCCCTGCTCTCCGGCAAGATTCCTGCAAAGGGGCGCATTGGCATAATCATCAGCGGGGGCAACATCGACGGACAAACGATCGCCGATATCGTGAATCCGTAGAACACCCGCGATCACCGGAAGGGTCAGTCGCTGGTGGTTGCCTTGAGCGGTACAGTCATGGTCTTGACGCCTGAGTCTTCGGTCTCCGCGTTCGATCCGGTAATGTCCGCCGGACGAATGCCGCTTAACCACCAGGCCGCGAGGATGGCGGCGATCACGAGGACCCCGATCAGAATCGGCCGTCGGCGAACCGATTTGTCCTTTTTAGAGAAACGCAACCAGCTTTTGCGCCGGTTGCTTTCGAGAAGTGCTGAGTGATCCATCACTGGCACTACGGAACCGAGGCGGCCATAGGGCGTTGCCCGCTCTTCAGTCAGCACCAGCTTCTCGTCGATCTCCATAAGGCGGGCGTAGGCCCTGAGATAACCACGGATAAAGGCGGGTTCCGGAAGACCGGCATAATCACCGGACTCGAGCGCATGAACCACGTCGATGCTGAGATTAAGGTTGCCCGCCACATCCTCAACGGTCCAACCGTAGCCTGTTCGGGCTTTTCGGAGCCGCTCACCCGGGGTGATGGGTACATCGCCGGAAGATTCAGTAGATGTCGGCATATTTCGAGTAAAAACAGCTATTAAGAAGAATAACTGCAGATTGATTATAAACTATTTATGACTCTCTACGATTCGGCCCGATTTGACCTTTTGCCCTGGTGACCCCGCTGACTTCACACAGAGCCTACCCTTTAATATCCTTCTCCCGACAATGAACCCCTGACGGGCGAATCCGCTGCGCCGCGTTCAGGGTAACACCAGGAGTCACCCATCCTCACAGGAGACAAAACGTGAAGGAACTCATTGAAAGCTGGATCGAGTCCGGCGAGATACAGATTGTCGAGCGCGAAGTTGACCCGCGCTTTGAATGTGCCGCGGTGATTGCCAGCGCCCAGCAGGAGAGCGACCGGCCGATCCTATTCCGCAATGTTCAAGGAAGCACGCTGCCGGTCGCCAGTAATCTCTTCGGCAGCCGACAGCGGTTCTGTGACTACCTCGGTGCGGATGACGGTAACTTCTGCCAGCGCTGGGCAGAACTCATGAAGAATCCCGTCCACGAACCTGAAATCGTACCCGAAGCCGAAGGAGAATTCCGTACGGCCCAGCTGGAGGAATTACCCCAGCTGACTTACCACGGTAAAGATGCAGCGGCCTACATTACCTCCGGGATATTCCTCGCCAACGATCCGGAAACCGGAACACCCAATCTCTCCTTTCACCGGGGCATGCATGTCAGCAATGCCGAGGTTCGGGTACGCCTTGGCACCACCCACGATCTCACACGCTACCAGGCCAAGGCTGAGGCCTCCGGCAAGGCCATCGAGGTTGCCATTCTCATCGGTCCGCCGCCGGAGGTGGCGATGGCCGCAGCCTCCCCGATTCCGCCTGATGAAAGCGAGCTCGACCTCGTCTCAAAACTGACCGGACACGCGGTTCCGATGCGGCCCTGCCGGCACATTGACCTCAACGTGCCGTATCACACCGACATCGTCATCGAAGGCCGAATACTGCCGAACGTGCGGCGGCCTGAAGCACCATTCGGTGAGTTTCTCGGTTACTACGTCGAACAAGGAGATAACCACGTGCTCGAGGTGCTCGGCGTCACGGTTCAGGAAGGCGCTTTTTATCATGCGCTGGTGTGCGGTTCGCCGGAAGACCACCGACTGCTTGAACTCGCATTGTGCAACCGGGTTTATGCTCATCTCAGCGGAACGCTCCGCGGAATCCAGGATGTCAGTTGCGTCCCCAACCTTTTGAACACCGTGGTCAGAATCGACCAGCAGTACGACGGACATGCCCGCCAGGTGATCCTCGGCGCCTTTGGCGTACACCATGACTTCATCAAAAGCGTGATGGTGGTTGATTCGGATGTCGATAACAATGATCTCGACGACGTCTACTGGGCGTTCCTGACGCGAGGGCGTGCCGATGACCGTGTGATCGTCGTGCCCGACGTGCCCGGGTTCTATTACGGGCAGCGCCGGGAACACTGGGGACGGGTCGGCTTTGACTGCACCATGGCCATGGACCGAAAAGATGACTTTGAGCGCAAGCAGATTCCGGGAGTCAAAGAGATCGATCTTCGGGACTACATCGCTTGAACCGATTTTCGAAACCTCACCAATCCCTCGATGTGGCACCATTCACCTGACTGTCGACTGTATTACGAGTCGGTAGGGTCCGGGCTGCAACCAATGGTTATGCTGCACGGGACAGCTGGCCGCTGGGATTCTTTTCATTCGATCGTACCGACCCTTTCGATAAATCATCGATTGTTGATCCCGGATCTGCGTGGCCACGGCTGTTCGAGCCACGTTGCCGGGAACTATCGGATTCTGGATTTTGTCCACGATATCTCCCACCTGGTCGATGCTCTGTGCCGGAAACCCGCCATCCTCCTCGGTCACTCCCTCGGAGGCCTTGTGGCGATCGGCGTTGCCGCACAGCGGCCGGATCTGGTGAGTGCACTCATTGTCGAGGATGCACCTCTGTGGCTTCGCAGATATACCGTCAGGGATGGCAGCCCCCGCGCTTATCAGTTCTTCCGGGACCTATACGAATTAGCACTGGAGGACCAGGAAGAAACGCGATTACGCGAACGCCTGCCGATCGCCGCTCCGGATGCAATCGCCCGCGAGGATTCCACTTTGGCGTCCAGGCTAGCTCAGCTCGACCCCGATGTATTACGCATGTCCTATGACAACAGGTTGATGGCCGGCTTCGATATCGACCGGTCCTTGGCAAAAATACAATGCCCGACACTCATTCTAAAAGCCGGCGACCAACAAGGCGGTACTTTGCCGGATGAAGATCTTCACGCAGCACTCAAACACCTTGCACAGGGTACGCACCGCATTGTTGCAGGTGCCGGACACCATATCCATGCAGATCAGCCTCGGCAAACCGCAGACCTTATTCAGAGCTGGCTCATGGACGAGGTATCACTCTAGACCGGAATACTGGGATACCCTATATTTTGGTCTCTAGTGGGGCGGTAGCTCAGATGGGAGAGCGTCGCGTTCGCAATGCGAAGGTCGGGAGTTCGATCCTCCTCCGCTCCACCAAATCTTCCTTTCTACCTCTGTGAGCAACTGAATGCAGTGGGCTCTCGGCACCTGTATTGCCG
>CAZEKE010000039.1:0-4107 GCA_964512815.1 uncultured Acidiferrobacteraceae bacterium | reverse complement strand
GTCGGCTGAGAACGCCACGCCGGCGCAGCGTGCCGAGACCATCGGCATCTCGATCACGGCCATTGGAGAGGTCACGAACGACCGTTTCTTCTGTCGCCGGTAGCGTAGTGCCCGCTCTGAAAAAAGCGACGCCCAGACGGCTTGTACCGCATCAATCAGCGCATCGGGACCGGTGACGTTCAAGAGCGAGTCATACTGGCCAGCGAAGCTGTTATCGGCGCTGTCTTCTCCCGTGGCCGAGCTACGTACGGCGACAGGTAACGTGGGTTCGCCGCTTAGAGCACACAGCCACCGGTAGGCATCAGAAATGAGTCGGGCTGTGGCAGGTTCAATATCCACTGCCCGAATGGCCGCCTGGCATTGCCGACTCATTTGTGAGAGACGGTCGGTATCGTCTTCCGACCAGTCTGATTCTCGTTGCCTCAGCTGGGCTTCAAGTCCCTGGCTCTTCAAAAAAGCCTCGAAAACTCGCGTGCTAATGCAGAAGGCCTCAGGGACTTTCGTATTCCAGCCACGAAGCTCAGCGAGGCGTGTCATCTTGGGTCCGACAGTTGAAGGATCCACTGCGTCCGGCTCATCCAGACGAACAATCAGGGGGCCGTTTCGGCTCGACTGCGGTTGGGTCACCGGTGTTGGTCGAGGGTCTGCACGAGATCGTCGAGCAGCAGCTGTAGCTCTTGTAGACGGTCTCTGCCGAACCATTCGGCGATTTCCCGGTAGCGGGTATCAGACCAGATTGCAGCTTCTGCGACCATAGCCTGACCGGCTGGGGTCGGTGAGATCATTGTCTTGCGCAGATCGCCACGGTCTGATCGGCGGCGTATCAGATGACGCTTCTCGAGTGACTGCATTATCCGAGACAGGCTGGGCATACTGACAAAGATCGATTTGGAAAGCTCTCCAGCGGTCATCGAGCCTGCTGATGTCACCATTCGCAGAACGCGCCATTGCTGTTCGGTCACATTGTATTGGCGGAAAATGGGCTGGAATTGATTGACTGCAGCCTGCCTGGCCCGAAGCAGCCTGATAGGCAGGGTATGGGAGAAGTCATTCAGACCGTGTGAGTGAGCGGTGGATTTCTTCGGTTTTTCGGTCACTGATACAGGGTCGGAGTTATTCATCGACCACATGGTTTTTCAAAATTCCGACACCCGGCACCTCGACCTCAACTGTGTCGCCCGGGACAAGGAACCGTGGGGGATCGAATCGGGCGCCTGCGCCTGTCGGGGTGCCGGTTGTGATGATGTCGCCGGTCTTGAGCGTCATGAAGGTCGACAGGTAACTGATGAGGTAGGAAAAAGAGAACAGCAGGTTGGCGGTGCTGTCATGCTGTCTCTGTTCACCGTTGACCCGAGTCGTGACGGTGAGTCGGTCATAGCCGTCAAACTCATCCGCGGTCACCATCCAGGGCCCGACGGCGCCGGAGCGGTCGAAATTCTTGCCTTGCGTGACGTTGAACTTGCCGTGACGCATCCAATCACGCACGCTGCCTTCCTGCAGTACTGTCAAGCCGGCAATATGGTCATGGGCCCCGTGTTCGGCGATTCTTCGACCCGGTTTGCCGATAATGATTGCGATCTCTCCCTCGTAATCGAATTGGGTCGATTCCGGTGGACGAACAATAGGCTGGAGATGGCCGACTAGAGATCCCGGGGTCCGCATGAAAACACTGGGATAGGGCGGCAGCGCCGTGTCGTCGTACTCTTCATTTCGATTGACGTAGTTAACGCCGATGCAGATGATTTTCTCGGGGTCCACAATCGGAGGCTGATTGACGATATCGTCGAGGGCGTAATCGGCAGGCAAATTGTGACCGATCGCTTGTAGCCCATCTACACCCAGTTGTGACAGAGCCTGGCGCAGGTCGCCTGGAGTCTTGGGGAGGCCGCCGAGATCGATGATGCCGTCATCGGTCACGATGCCGTATGAGGCGCGGTCGGCAACGGAGAACGATGTGAGTTTCATCGTGGTTCTCAGTCCAGCAGTCCGGCGTTTTCGAGTACCCGATCTAGCCGGGCGGCAAGTTCGGGGGCGGCGGGCACCATGGGCAGCCGGTGCTCGTTTTTCGGGATGATCCCCAGTCGCTTCATCATGTATTTCATCGGGATCGGGTTGGTGTCAAAGAACACCGCTTTATTGATTTCCAGCAGACGCTGGTGGATAGCACGTCCCTCATTGAGATCGTTGCGCCACACGGCCTCGCACATCTCGGACAGCGGTTTCGGGCGCAGGTTACCAACCGCATTCATCAGGCCGCAGGCGCCCACTGCCATCATCGGAAAGCTGAGTTCTTCAAGACCCACGAAGATTCGGAAATCATCACCGGTAACAGCCAGACACTCTGATACAAACCCCAGGTCATTCACTGCGTGTTTCATGCCGACAAAACAAGGGGATCGCTCGCGAAGTTCGGCGATTGTGTCGAGCGTCACGGAGACCGCGGTCCGGCCCGGAATGTGATAGATCATCCACGGCAGTTCACAACGGCTTGTGACCTCCAGGTAGTATTCGATCAGGCCCCGCTGGGGTGGGCGAATATAGTAGGGCGTTACGATCAGCAGGGCGGCGACCCCCGCCGTCACAGCATGGGCGGTCAGAGACTGTGTCTCCGCAAGGGACTGGGAGCCCGTTGCCGCGACCACCGGAATGCGTCCGGCGACGGTTTCCACCGCCACATCGATCAGCCGATTGCGTTCCGCAACGGTCAGCGTCGATGGCTCAGACGTGGTGCCATTGCCCAGGATGCCATGCGATCCCTCCTCGACCTGAAAATTGACCAGTCCGGCATAGCCGTTAAGATCAACGTCACTGTCGCGAAACGGCGTAATCAGGGGTGGGATTGATCCTTTCAGTTGCGCGATACCGGCTGCCATGGGGTGCTCTCCAGCGGCCCGGAGTACACTTGACTCCGGTGAAAGGGCTTTGAACAGACTTAATTAACATGTTAAATATTAACACAGCACCCTTGCCACCAAGCTGGAGTGCCAGACAGAAATAGACCCGGTCTTGTTCTATGCCTCACCTATTTATTGAACACTCTTCCAATCTTGCCGGTCGCATAAATCTCGACGAACTGACTTCGACGGTTCACCAGGCGGCCCTACAGACCGGTGTATTCCCCGAAGGCGGTATACGCACCCGGCGGGTACCGCGCGACGGTTATTTGATTGCCGACAGACATGCTGACAACGCATTTGTGCATCTGGTCCTGCGTATCGGAGTAGGGCGGGATCTCGAGACCCGTCAGCGGGCGGCCGGAGAAGTCTTCGACGCAGTATGTGATTTCCTCTCTGCGGACATGGCCGAGTTTCCCCTCGGGATTTCGCTGGAGGTCCAGGAGATCGTGCCCGAAACCAGCCTGAAGAAAAGCAACCTTCACGACTACGTAAAGCAGCGCAAAGCAGGATCAAAATGACTGATGCTGGCCAGACAAACAAAGACAAGGCCGAGGGCTATCTGGAGCGCTTTCGCGGCGAGACCCTGGGCCATCTGATCGGCGGTGAGCCGGTCTCGGGCGATGGCAGCAAGGCCATGGCCAACCACACGCCGATTGACGGATCTTTACTGAACCACATTGCCCTGGGAGAGCAGGCCGAAGTAGACCGTGCGGTCTCTGCAGCGGGTGAGGCTTTCCCGGATTGGCGAGCCGTTTCAGGTGTGGCCCGGCGACAACTGCTGCACCGCATCGCGGACGCGATCGAGGCACGGGCCGAGGAGATCTCCCTGATCGAGAGTGTCGATTCTGGGCAGGCCATCCGATACATGAGTAAAGCTGCGGTTCGCGGCGCGGAGAATTTCCGCTTTTTTGCCGACCGAGCCCCCGGAGCCCGAGACGGCCTGCATCTGCCAGCAGCGTACCAGTTGAACTACACGGTACGCGAGCCTCTGGGTCCGGTCGGGGTGATCACACCCTGGAATACCCCTTTCATGCTTTCGACATGGAAGATCGCTCCCGCCCTCGCGGCGGGCTGTACGGTTGTGCACAAGCCCGCGGAGTGGAGTCCTTTGACGGCGATGCTGCTCTCCGAGATCGCGAATGAGGCCGGTCTGCCGGCAGGCGTATTGAATCTGGTCAACGGTGTGGGCGAAGTCGCTGGACGCGCCCTG
>CAZEKE010000038.1:0-5757 GCA_964512815.1 uncultured Acidiferrobacteraceae bacterium | reverse complement strand
CACGGGCGGCACCAGCACACAGTAAAGAGCGGATGGAACAGACGCACTGATGAGCTTTTCACCCACCCCCTCGGCCCAGGCGGAAGAACCGCGAATAAAGACCGGGACATCGGCCCCGAGCGTAAGGCCAAGTTCGGCCAGTTCCAAGATCTCGGCGTTTACACCCCAGAGTTTATTCAGCGCCAGCAATACCGTCGCGGCATCGGAACTGCCCCCGCCGAGCCCGGCTCCAACAGGAATACGCTTTTCGAGTTCTATATCGACACCAGCACTGACCCCGGCAAACGCCTGAAGGGCCTGCGCCGCCCGTACCGTCATGTCGCGCTCTGGTAACCCGGCACCTCCGCGCCGGCTGATGACCCCATCGGTTCTGAGAGAAAAGCGAAGGGAATCGCAATAGTCCAACAGCTGAAAGAACGTCTGCAGCTCATGATAACCGTCAGACCGTCTGCCGACGACATGCAGGAAAAGATTCAGTTTCGCAGGTGCCGGATAGACCGTCATGCGGACTCATCTTCGCCGGTGGATTCTTTCTGCCACCGTTTTATTACGATCTTCACCGTAAACTCAGGCTCAGCTCCGGCCCCGCCCCGGACGTCTTCCGGAAGTACAGGGGGAAGCGCACGCGCATAGATCTTGCGCGGTAGTTCAACCGAATCATAGCTCTGGTAGTCCATATAGTTGACCTCCCAGCCGGACTGGACCAATTTCAAGAGCCTTCCGGACTCGTCTAGTTGGGTTACCTCTACTGTCTGCGGGCCGGGCAGCCCACGCAACCAGTAACCCAATTGGGTGAATGGCACCTGCCAACCCAGAGCTCGGTACAGCACCGCTTCGGCGGTTGGGCCGGTTATTAAACGATCGCTGGATGCCTGCAGTGAGGCCCCATCACTTCCCACGACAATTTTCAGCCGCTGCCCGCCTAAAGCACCGATCAGATCAATGCGGCTGGATCGGTCACGACGTTGCCAAACTATAGTGGCAGTACCTGCCTGGTCTTCTGCCCGGACTGCGATTCGACCGACGAGGTCCCAGGTCAGATAGTCCGCAAGCGCCGCCTGACGTTGCTGCCACAAAGACTCCCGCTGACCCGTCGTTGTGTCGTGCAGAGAAACCGGTAGCTGCGCACACCCACCGGACAACAGACACAGGCCAAGAACCAGGGCCAGGCGGACGATCACAGATCAAATTTCCGCAGAGTCTCCTGTAGCACCGGATTGGTGGGATCACTTTGGCGGCCACGTTGCCACACTTCCCGGGCCTGATCCTGGAGACCGTCCACCCACAGCACCTCCCCCAGGTGCGCAGCGATCTCGGCGTCCAATCGAATGTCGATCGCCTTCTGGAGATACTCGCGAGCGAGATCATTATGCCCCAGTCGGTAATGCACCCAGCCCAGACTGTCCAGGATAAACGGGTCACCCGGCAAAAGTTCAATCGCCCGCTCGATCAAAATCAGGGCCTCATCCAGTCGATCTGTTTGATCGGCCAGCGTGTAGCCCAGTGCGTTATAGGCGTGTGCGTTGTCGGGCTCGAGTTCAATCAACCGACGCAGGTCGATCTCGTGTTTATCAATCAGCTTGAGCTGGGCACTCACCAGCCCGCGTGCGTAAAGCAAATCACCATTGTCGGGAATGTCGATCAGTGCAGCATCCAGCAATGAAAGCGCCGAATCTAGCCCGTGGGTATCGCGCAGAATCTTTTCGTGTGCGAGGTAGATCCGTACCTGCTCCGCCACCGAATCCGGCACGATTTCAATCAGATGTTCAACCGCCTCATCGATCCGACCGGCACCGGCCAGAACGGAGGCGATCCGCAGTTGTGCATCAAAGTAGAGTTCACTGTCAGTAACCGCTTCCAACCAGGCCAGTGCGTCGTCGTATTGCTCTCCCCTGACGGCGACCTGCGACAGATAGACTCGTGACTGGTCGTGATCCGGGTCGAGCTCAAGATACTTCTCAAGACGCCGGCCGGCTTTCTGAAAGTCCCCGACTTCCATGCTCAGTACGCCGGACGCATAAACCGCATCACCGTTGCCAGGGTCTCGATGGACCAGTTCGTCGAACTGCGCAAGGGCGTCTTCAAACTCGCCCCACTCGGTCAATAGCCTGGCCCAGGCGAGCCTGAGTTCATCACTGTCCGGAAAATCGTTCAGGAATCGTGGTACAAAAGCAGACAGGGCTTCGCGGTCATCGGCCTTTCTGAGCTGCCTAAGCTTCATCAGTGCGACCTGCTGCCAACCCGGGTGCAGCGCAAGTGCGTGGTTCAACGCACTGTCGGCAAGATCGGGACGGCCGGCCTTGTAGGCGAGCCAGGCGTGAGCCAGGTGCACCTCGGCCTCGTCGTGATAACGCTCCGCGAGTCGCTCCATGACCGGTAGCCAGGCCGACGGGTCGGCGCTGCGACTAAGGATTTCGCTCGCCCGGCGGACGTTGAGACCAGGCTTCGAGCCGGGCTCACTGTTGTGCGCGACCAACTTTTCGAAAAATTCATCCGGGCGCTCCAGTGCCATCAGGGCCTGAAGCTCAAGAGCCCGCAGGCGGTCTGAGTCCGGGTTCATCTTTACCAGCAGCTGAGCCATCTCCAGCGCCGCTTCATGGTGGCCGGCCTGCATCGTCAAACCATAGGCCCTCACCACCACATCGGGGTCCCGGCTGAGCGTGGCCGCGCGCAGCATCGCTTTCGCGGCCGCCTGATCATCTCCGCGCCGCGTGGCTAATTCCGCCAGAAGATACTGGTACACCAGCTCAGACCTGGCGCCCAGCGGAAACTGTGCTTTCTCACCAGAGCCCGTCAGCGCTTCAGCCGGTGCCCCCGTGATCGTCTGGGCCATCGGATCTTCCGGTACGGCCGCACAGCCCACCGCCGTGGCGGCGAGCACTGAAATCACTAGAGTTCTATGGTGGGATTTCGGCATAAGGTCAAGAAAAAGCACAAAATAACTGGTCATGAGTCACCGTTTGGCTGAGAATAACAGAACCGGATAAGTCGGTTGTCATTCTTCAGGCCAGGCACGGCGAACCGTGCGATTTGCGTCCACGCCCCCGTTCTTAACAGCGAAACAACAGCAATGAAAATACCTGAAACACCGGGTATTCTGCGGATTCGATGAATCTTTTCACGTTCGGACTCAATCACCGCACGGCGCCTGTCGCCTTGCGGGAAAAAACCGCGTTTCCCTCCGAGCAACTGCCCGAAGCCGTGCGCTCGCTGGCCAGTGAGGTTGACGTATCAGAGGCTGCAATTCTCTCCACCTGCAACCGGACTGAGATCTACTGCCGGCAGGGCGGTTCGGGCCCTGAGCACATAATTGACTGGCTGTGCAGCTATGGTCAACTATCCCCTGAAGAACTACGGCCCTCGACCTACTGCCTGCCTGGAGAGAGTGCCGTAAAACACGCTTTCCGGGTCGCATCCGGCCTGGACTCGATGGTCCTGGGGGAACCCCAGATCCTCGGCCAGATGAAATCGGCTTTTACCACGGCCCACCACGCCGGAACAACGGGCAAGATTCTTAACCGTCTTTTCCAGCATACGTTTTCAGTGGCCAAGCAGGTGCGCAGCGAAACCGCGGTCGGAGTGAACCCGGTCTCGGTGGCTTTTGCTGCAGTGGATCTCGCGGGCAGGATTTTCACCCGCCTTTCGGACCAGACCGTCCTGCTCATCGGCGCCGGCGAAACGATTGAACTGGTGGCCCGGTACCTGAGAGAAAATGACGCCAAACACATCATTGTTGCCAATCGATCGATCAGAAGAGCCCAGAATCTGGCCAACCAGATCGGGAGTGAAGCGATTTCCCTGGCTGAGATTCCCGACCGCCTGCACCAGGCGGACATCGTCGTGGCTTCAACCGCCAGCACCCTGCCAATTCTTGGCAAGGGATCGGTGGAACGCGCGATTCGGGTACGTCGTCATAGACCGGTGCTGATGATCGATCTGGCAGTCCCCAGAGATATCGAGCCTGAGGTTGGGACGCTGCCGGATATCTTTCTCTACACCGTGGACGATCTTCAGGATATTGTTGAGAAGAACATCGCCTCACGCCGGGAGGCGGCAGAAGAAGCGGGTAAGATTATCGATCTGCAGGTTGTTCGATTTATGCGCTGGCTACAGTCTCTGGAATCGGTACCCACGATCCGTGCCTTCAGAGACAAGATCGACAGCATTCAGCAGACGGAGCTGACACAGGCGCGCCGCCAGATCGCCAACGGTGCAGATCCTGATCAGGCCCTGGAAGAACTGGCACGTAACCTGTCCAGGAAGTTTGCCCACGCACCCAGTGAGGCACTCAAACAGGCCAACGAGGACGGCAACGGCACCCTGGCTCAGGCGACACGCAGGCTGTTCAAGCTTCCCGGCTGAACATGCACCTCCCGGGTCGCAACAAGCTCGAACAACTGGTCGAGCGACAGGAGGAAATCAACGCCTTGTTGTCCGATCCGGAAGTGATCGCCCAGCAGCAGACCTTCCGCGAACTTTCAATCGAACTGGCCAATATCTCTCCTGTGGCCGGCCAGTTCCAGAACTACTGCCAACTCGAACGTGAACTGGAAGAGACCCGGAACATGCTCGGGGATTCAGATACTTCCATACGCAAGCTGGCACAGGAGGAACTGCCCGGGCTCGAGGCCCAGCTGGAAGACCTGAAAATTGAACTGCAGAAACTCCTTCTCCCCAGGGACCCGAATGACGACCGGAACATCTTCCTGGAAATTCGTGCGGGTACCGGCGGAGACGAAGCAGCCCTTTTTGCCGGTGATCTTTTCCGGATGTACAGCAGCTTTGCTGAAAGCCGACGCTGGAAAATTGAAGCGTTGAGCCGAAGCGCCGGTGAGCAAGGCGGATTCAAGGAGATCATCAGTCGGATCATCGGGCGAGGTGCTTATTCTTCGATGAAGTTTGAATCAGGTGTACACAGGGTCCAGCGTGTGCCGGAAACCGAAGCGCAGGGCCGCATACATACCTCCGCGTGCACCGTTGCCATTCTGCCCGAGGCCGATGAGATCAGTGATATTCAGATCGAGGCCAGCGATTTGAGGGTAGACACCTATCGAGCGTCCGGCGCAGGTGGCCAGCACGTCAATCGCACGGACTCAGCCGTCCGCCTGACTCACCTGCCGACCGGGTTGGTTGTCGAATGCCAGGACGAACGTTCGCAGCACAAGAACAAAGCCAGGGCCCTGTCTATCCTGCGTTCCCGTCTCCTGAAAGCAGAACAACACAAACAACGCGAAGAAGTGGCAGAGAACCGGCGAAACCTCGTCGGCAGTGGTGACCGCTCGGAGCGGATTCGGACCTATAATTTTCCACAGGGCCGAGTCACGGACCACCGGATCAACCTCACACTCTACAAGCTCGAGGACATACTCACCGGTGATCTGCACCTGCTGGTAGAACCGCTGGGTACCGAGCACCAGGCGGACCAGCTCGCCGCACTAGCGGCGGAATGATGGCCCGCAGCATCGCCGATCTGATCTCGGACGCAACCGGACGACTTTCTGCAGTAACACCAACCCCGGCACTGGATGCAGAGTTGCTTTTGTGCGCGGCCTGTGGTCTGACCCGGACCGAACTCGCGGCGCGACACGCCTTGGAACTGACAGCACAGCAGTCGTCGCATCTGTCAGATCTGATTGATCGCCGCACTGTCGGTGAACCGGTTGCCTACCTGCTTGGCCACAAGGAATTCTGGTCTCTTGATCTTGCAGTCAACCCCTCGACGCTGATTCCCCGGCCCGAGACCGAGCAACTGGTTGA
>CAZEKE010000037.1:0-7128 GCA_964512815.1 uncultured Acidiferrobacteraceae bacterium | reverse complement strand
CTCGAGCGGACCGCGTTGGCCACGGCCCGGTCAAGTTTCTGATCGCGATCCTCCATATCCGTCACCTGATTCGGGGTTGGTTACACGAACTGGGTCTTAAGTTTGCCATAGCCTGTTTGCATTCGCCGCTGTGGGCAGCCGCACCGGAAGATAAGGCGTATAGTATGCACCAGACCTCAGTATCGTGAATTGAGTGATGGGGTATTGGCAGTGCTGGCACAGGCCAACGCTTCGGAATCCAGTCCATGTACCAGTTTGAACTATCTGAATCTCTGATTCCTGCCCAGGCGGACGACACAGTCCTTGAAAACACGGTCGGTGCCCTGCTACGGAGGGTGGCGCGACAGCATCCGGAGGCCCCGGCGCTGGTTGAAGTGGAACCCGATGGCCAGACGAGTCGCAGATGGACCTACGCTGAACTACTGGCCGACAGCGAGAAACTGGCATTAACGCTGTCGAGTCGTTTTGATCCAGGTGAGCGGATCACTGTCTGGGCGCCGAATATTCCGGAATGGCTGGTGATGGAATATGCCTGTGCTCTGGCGGGTCTGGTACTGGTAACGGCGAACCCGTCCTACCAGGCGAAAGAACTGGCCTATGTGCTCGAGCAATCCGGCTCGGTCGCTTTGTTCCGGGTTGCGTCCTATCGAGGGAACCCGATGGTCGAGATCGCAGAGCACGCGGTAGCCGGGCTGGATGCCGTTCGCGAGATCGTTGACATGGAAGACCCGGAAGCGATGTACCGACCGGGCGATCAGGTGTCCGGGCTGCCGGTGGTACGCCCGGAAGACGCCGCCCAAATTCAGTACACCTCAGGAACCACCGGTTTTCCCAAAGGGGCTGTGCTCTCCCATCGCAGCCTGACTAATAATGCCAGGTTCTACGCTCAGCGGGCCGGCACGACTATTGATTCGAGCTGGTCGAATTTCATGCCGATGTTCCACACCAGTGGCTGCGGGATGGTTTCGCTGGGC
Organism: uncultured Acidiferrobacteraceae bacterium; assembly: GCA_964512815.1. Taxonomy (GTDB): domain Bacteria; phylum Pseudomonadota; class Gammaproteobacteria; order Arenicellales; family UBA868; genus UBA9619. The sequence goes on along the minus strand of CAZEKE010000037.1, from coordinate 6,154 downwards.
TGCCTACAGTTCGCGTGCCGGATGCTGCTGGTCAAGCTGTTCGATCCCGCTGCGATTCTGCGTCTGATCGAGAGCGAAAAAGTCACCGCATTTCTTGGCGTGCCAACGATGCTGGTGGCGCTGCTGGAATCCATCAGGCACGAGCCGCGGGACGTGTCGTCAGTCGACATGGTGGTCTCCGGTGGTGCAATGGTCGCACCCGAACTGGTGCGCAACGTGCGCGAAACCTTCGGGTGCCGCTTTGAGACAGTGTACGGCCAAACTGAGACATCTCCCCTGATTACCCAGCACCATCATGACGATGTGCTGGACGACATCTGCAACACGGTAGGGCAGCCGATGCCAAGGACGACGGTGTCGATCCGCAGCGTCAAGCACAACCAGGTGGTGCCGATTGACAGCATCGGCGAGATCTGTGTCCAGGGTTACTGCAACATGATCGGCTACCACGGCAATCCATCGGCTACCCGTGAAACCATCGATGAGAGCGGCTGGCTGCATACCGGAGACCTCGGAGCCATGGATTCGCGCGGTTATGTGCGGGTCACAGGCCGAGTCAAGGAAATGATCATCAGGGGAGGGGAAAACCTCTTTCCGACAGAGATCGAGAATGTTTTACTCGAACATCCCAGCGTAGCTGAAGTTGCCGTGGTTGGACTGCCGGACGATAAGTGGGGTGAGATTGTCGCCTGCTTTGCCCGTAGTGAACCAGGGAAGTCGGTTGATCGGGAGGTGCTGCACGCTTATTGCCGCGAGCATCTTTCACCCCAGAAAACACCCCAGGTGTGGTGCCAGGTCGATACGTTCCCACTCACGGGTTCCGGAAAGATCCAGAAGTTTGCACTTCGCGACGGCTATCTGGCCGGCAAATATCCCAAACTGTAACGGGCACCATATAGCGGGCAGATTCTGCGTCCCGGATTAATTCGGCCGGCAGCGTTCAGCCGAGCGAGAAGATCAGGAGGGCAGCTGTCGCGGCAGGCGTTCCCTCAGGCGGCGAATATGTTCCGGTCCAGTGCCGCAGCAGCCGCCGACGATCTGAATACCGTGATCGGTAAGCCAGTTTTCGCAGGCCAGCACGTAATCGTCAGGGGAGCAGGCTTCTTGGAAGGTCCAGTCCGGTGGAACCAGGCAACCGGTCTCAGCATAAGCGAGTTTTGGACCCGGCCAGTACTGCGCCAGGACCTCTAGCGCGGGACCGGTGTCCTCGACCTGGCTGTGCATGATGCCGGCAGCGTCACCGCCGAGGGGGACGATCACCTTGACGAGTTCCTCAAAATTGTGGGTGACGATAGTGCCACCGGCCCTGCGCCACGGGTAACTCTGCACTCTCGTCTCGTCTCCGGGACAGCAGGCGCTGTAGCCGATCCAGACCGGTAGACCGACTGACAGTGCAGCTTTAATGACCAACGGTGCGTTTTCGAAGTCCCGCATCATCTCCGTGATGATCAGGTCCACTCCGGCCTCGGCAAGCGTTTCGGCGAGTTCTTGGTAGTTGGCGGCTGCCGCTGTGCTCGTGGTGATGTCATGCGAGCTGTTGAAGGGTGGAAAACTCGACATGGACCCCGCGATCCAGGTCGGTCCTGTCGCAGCATTATCGCGGGCGGCTGTGGCGACCCGGACGGCTTCCGTGTTGATGGCTCGGGTTTCGTCGCCGCAGCCGATACTCTCCAGAACGTGCCGGGCCGTCGAGTAGGTGTTGGCTGTGATGATCTGGGCACCGGCCCGGATATAGTCCTCATGAACTGCCTGGACCACGTCCGGGTGTGTGCGTGCCGCCAGAGCACTCCACGCCTCGCTGTCCATTGATACCCCGCGCTGCTGGATCTCGGTGCTGATGCCGCCATCAAGCAGGATCAGTTCGTTGTTCTCCAGGGCGTCGGTTATTGTTGCCATTTTCTATGTACCTTATCTGTATTCGGATGGTAACGAACACTAAAAATCGCCTTGTCGCGGGACTCCAATTGGCGTAGAAGATCGGGCACGATGAAGCCAATCAAGCACTGCCGGGACCGGTCTCTACTCGATCGAGGGATACGTTGATGGGGGGCGGCTGGGTCAGGGTCTGGTAGACCACACAGTAGCGCTCGGTCAGTTTGAGTAAAGTCGCCCGGGCTTCTGCGTCAGCATCACAGTCGACCTCGAACCTTAATCGTATGTTGCCGAAACCCACGGGCGCTGCCTTATCTACTCCCAGAGTGCCGCGGAAATCCAGGTCACCGTCGGCGTGCACTACGCCGCGGTGTATGGTGATCCCGAGTGCGGTTGCTACAGCCCGCAGCGTGACGCCCGCACAGGCCACCAGGGCCTCGAGCAGCATGTCGCCGGAGCAGGCGAACGTGCCGTCGCCCCCGGTGGCCGGATGCAGCCCGGCCTTAACGAGCGCGCGGCCCGTGTCGACATTGCAGGCAATCTCGGCAGAATCCAGCTCTCCTAAGGCTGACAGAGTGATTGTGGCTGAGGCCGGATCGGCCCGATAGCGTTCCTTAATGGGGGCCTGTAGGTCACGCAGCCGTTGGGCGGGTATATTCGTCATCGTTGGGCTCTCCTTCTCGGTTTCCTGCCCATTGTAGTCGGTCGGTCGGCGTCTCGGTGCGCCGGGCGCTCTAAAGGAAAATTTCTCTTCACTGTATGATCGCGTCTTTCTCGGAGACAACCGCCATGATTGATATTCACTACTGGCCGACGCCCAATGGTAAGAAGGTCACGATCTTGCTGGAGGAGCTTGGGGTCGACTACCGGATCATCCCGTGCGACATCGGCCGGGGAGATCAGTTCAACGATGAGTTTCTCGACATCAGCCCCAACAATCGGATGCCAGCGATGGTCGATCATGATCCGGTGGATGGCGGTGAGCCTGTCGCCTTGTTTGAATCCGGCGTCATCATGATGTACATCGCCGAAAAAGAAGACCGGTTCTTCCCACAGGATACGCGTGACAAGAACGAAGTCATCCAGTGGATCATGTGGCAGATGGCCAACCAGGGACCAAAGCTCGGCGAATGCGGCCACTTTCGTCGTCTTGGGGATCGTAAAGGTGACCAGACCTACGCTGTGCAGCGATTCACAGATGAAGTCAACCGGCTGTATGGCGTAATGAACAACCGTCTCTTCGACCGGCCTTATCTGGCTGGAGACGACTACACGATCGCCGACATGATCTGTTATCCCTGGTGCGCAGGGGCCCAGAATCAGGGTCAGGACGTTTCCGAGTTCGCGTACTTCAGCCGCTGGTTCGAGGCGCTTTCAGAACGTCCGGCGGTCAAGCGTGGAATGGCAGCGGGCAGTGACCTCGGCCAGGATGCTGCCGATCTTTCCGAGGAGGAGGTTGAACGCCGCGCCGCCATACTCTACAACCAACGTGCACGCGCGGCGCCGGAGGGCGGCCTGCTGTAGTTCAGACCAGCGGGGAGATCGAAAGGAGACCTACGGCCCGGGCTTTGTGCCCACCGCGCAGTGCAGACCAGCCGAGAACAGAAAGCTGCCGTCGTCGATCGCGATCTGCTTGGCTGTCAGCCAAGCATGGGTTTCGCTCTCGTTGAACTGGGCGAGGAAATAGGGTTCACGATATGACCAGGCGGCGCCATGCGGGTCACGCAGTGTCAGCTGATGGGGAAAGAACCGCAGGTCTTCCAGCCCCAAGGCGGCGAAGCGCCGATAAAGACCGGCGTCTGCGCAGCCTTTTTTACCTACTGACTGGTAAGGGGTCAGTACCCGTTTCAGGATCGCAGGCTCCACCGGGACGGTGCAGACGTTGTGCATATCGGTCGCCCGGACAATCGCGCCGACCCGCCCGCCAGGCCGGGTTACCCGGGCCATCTCAATCAAAGTGCGATCCGCATCACACTCTTCCAGTAGGGTGGCACAGAACACGATGTCGATCGCCCCGTCAGCAAGCGGTATGTGTTCGGCATCGGCCTGGATGAAAGTCAGCGAATTCAGACCCCTGCAGGCCGCAAGAGGCCGGGCTTCACCCAGAAAATAGGGATTCAGGTCAGCTGCAAAAAACGGGTTCTCCCCTCCGGTCCGGTGTATGATCCAGCGCGACAGCACACCGGTGCCGCAGCCGATTTCTAGAATCTTCTCTCCCGGTGCAGGCTGCAGTTCGTCGACGAGCTCGCCGACCGCCCGCAGGTAGCCGGGCTCGGATCCCCGCGACTCGAGCATCGCCACCATCCCCAAGTGCGCACCGCCGAGCAGGATTACCCGGAAAGTTCGAGCCAGTTCATCGAGTGCGAAACGCCATTGGGAAGGCGCCAGTAGCAGCGGCAGGAGTACCAGTACCGGGCCGGATCCCGTTGCTGAAAATCGGATTCCCTTTATTTCGCCGTTGATGTCTTCCCCCGACAAGATCGTTGATGAACGGTCACCGGCGAGGCCGTGCAACATGTCGATCACCGCATGGGTATGTTCTCGGACCAGGTCAGACCATGTCGTGGTGTAGTACGCGGCAAAACGCACTAGCCTGGCATCGGGCAGGGCCGGCATTCCCTTGCGGACCACATCAGACGGCAGGCCATCGCTGCCGGTAATGACGCCCAGTCTCTTCCCCAGGCGGGACAGCGCTGCAGTTTCAAGGCGATTGGGATTGATCAGGGTGAGGCTGGCGACCCGCTCTTCAGGGGGGATGAGCAGACCCAGCATATCGCTGGCGATGCCCGCGGCAAAATGCGCGCGCTGGATCCCGAGATGATCGAGGACAGCGGCGATGCGTCGGTGCGGCGTTATCAATTCGCCAGCCGGCATCAGCTGAACCGGATGGTTGCCGGCGCCCGCTGTATCCGTCACTACATGGGATCGAGGGTTCCGTCGGCTGCGAAAGCAAACGGTTCCGCTTCACCGGTGATCGACATGTCCGCGTGCTGGTCGACCTCCGACAGCATCGGTTCAGACACCACAATCTTCTCGAGGCTCAGTGTGTCACGGATTCGCACGATTCGTGCCTCACCCCGCTTGACACGAATCAGGGTTTTGACTGCCAGTTGAATAGCCTGTTGGTCTGTCGGCATTGAGATCGGGATCAGGGCGCCGTCCAGATAGGCTGAGGTGATGACATTCCCATAGGTAGCTGGATAGTCGATCGCGTCGAAGAGCCTCTTTGTGATGACATCGGCCAGACCCAGTCCGGTGGCATTACCCTTGGTCTTTTCGGTGAGACCTAGAACCACGATTTTCTGAACCCTGGGATCGTCAAAACCACTCACACCGCGGTTGTTCCGCCCGCTAATATTGGGATCGAATCCGGCACCGGAAATTTCTTTGCCCATCTGGTCGATCAGCAGCAGATCGATATCACTGAAGTACAAGCGCCCCATCAGTGACTTGGCCTTGGCCTGCAATTCGGCCTCGCGTTCCAGCAACGTGTTCGGCAGCAGGGCCTCGACAATGGCGGTCTGGTCGTACGCGTTTTCGACCATACCGACTCCGAAGAGAAGCGAGGAATTTTCCATGATTGCTGTTGCCGCCTTGGGCAGGACTTCCGGAAAGCGATCCATTCCGTGCCAGTGCATGTGGGTGGCGCCCTGAATCTTACCCATCCCGATGACGATCATCTTGGCAATCCCGCTTTCAATTGCGCCTCGGAAGGTCGTGTGCGGTTTGATTCTGTTGATCAGCACGATGCCGTCTGAATCGTGGGCATGGCGGTCAATGTGTAACGGCGTACCGTCCGCCATCTCGGCGATCTGCACGGTGTCCATGCTGGCCCGTACGGGGGCGCCGACCCCGTCTTCAGTGATCCCGTAGCCCGCAAGCAGCGCCTGCTGGCCCTCGGCGGTGGCACCGGCGTGGCTGCCCATCGCCGGAAAAATAAATGGCTCTGCACCGCGTTCTCTCAGGGCCTGTACAGTCGCTCTTACGGCGGTGTCGATATTTGCCACCCCTCGGCTGCCGGCACCGATGGCGACCGTCATCCCAGGTGTGACACGTGCGCTGATCTCGGGTCGGGCCATCTCCGTCAATACCACCTGTTCGACGTCACTGATATGGGTGGCATCAAAATGCTGATGGACCGTTGCCATTTTCGGCAGGGCAACATTAAGCCCGCCGGCAATGGGAATCTCGCTGTTTCTGGACATCACATTTCTCCTTTGGCCGGTCGTTAGTTCAGCAGCCGGGACGTCGCTGTTGAGCGATTACGTTAACGGACAATCGC
>CAZEKE010000036.1:0-15801 GCA_964512815.1 uncultured Acidiferrobacteraceae bacterium | reverse complement strand
GCTGTTTGAGAGTTCTGCAGACATTGACGTCAGGCGCATCGACCGGGCTGGATTAGTTTAGCACCCGTCAAGAGGGCACCTTTGCCGGAAAAGGACGGGAACGCAGATACTAAATTGTATTACGGGGTTTCTCACAGGATGGAAAACGTGATTGAATTGCTCCCGACTAGCGAACAAGGCGATGGCAATGAACAAGACTGACACCTTACCCGGGGGTGAACGTCCCGGCGATTCAACCCTTCTCGAACTTATGCGCCGGCGCCGCAGTGTGCGTCAGTTCCAGGCCGGTCGGCAGGTTTCCAGAGAGACACTGCTGGACATTGCCGAGGCGGCACGTTGGGCACCGACCGGCGCCAATGCCCAGTGTTTTGATCTTGTGATCGTGGACGAGTCGGCTGTGCGCGATGCCGTGATCGAGATCTTTGTCGAACAGTCCAAAAGGTTGTTCGACAATGCCAAGGGGTTCCCAGCCGTGAGCAAGTCCTATCTTTCCAACACGGTAGCGATCTTCATTGTGCTGGGGGATCCGCGATGGAAGGCGGCGTTTCCACAGCAAAGCGAAGATGCCGAAGGTGTCGACGAGTACACCGCCAACAACGAGAACATCTATTTCTGTTCGCTGGGTGCGGTGATCCAGAATATTCAGCTGGCAGTAACGGATGCCGGTCTGACATCGGCCTGGCTCTCGGGCGGCGGCGAAGCATCGACCAATCGGGCACTTTCGGAGTTGCTGGGCTATCCGGAAGGCCTGTCGGCTTGCGGCACGATTCCTGTGGGGTATCCAAAAAAAGATGTCAGGCTTCGTTATCGACGGCCGCTGCAGCAGTTGGTCCACTGGAATGGTTATGCGGCGACCCAGTTTCGCCCACAGCCCATGCTGGACTACTACCTGGAAAGATTGCGGCCGTTTCTCATGTATCGCAACGCGGAGCAGCTTGAGGAGTGGGATGACGCCGAAGAAAAATGCGGCGAGTGGCTGTCGGCCTTTACCGGAACGGAGCCGAATCCGTTGGGGAGATTCGATTGAACCGGCTGAAAAGGTTAACATGGTATCTACCGTCGCTGATCATCGGTGACCAGAACCTGGCCGTCTCGGCAAAGGGGCCGGTATGACGACAGCTGAGGGCCGGGATAGCACAGCGCTGCACGTCCGGTGCGGGGGGCAAGGTGATGTCACCTACCTGCTGTTGCACGGTTTGGGGGCGACGGGAGAAGTCTGGCAGGGCTTCACCCAACTCATAGTGCAACACGATGCCGGGCAGTGGCTGGTGCCGGATCTGCGCGGTCACGGTCAGTCGCCCTGGGGTGCGCCATATACTTACCAGTCATTAGCCGATGACCTGCTGCCGTTGATCAGCGATCGCGGGCACGTCGTGGTCATCGGTCACTCGATGGGCGGTGTGATCGCCCTGATGCTAGGCGGGACGGAGGGCAATGTGAACAAAGCGGTCGGAGTCGGGATCAAGACCCGATGGCAGAGCGAGGAACTCGCCCGCATGCAGGGCCTCGCTGAGCGGCCGGTCCGCTGGCTGAATTCCCGCGAAGAAGCCGTTGAACGTTATCTGAAGGTGTCCGGTCTGATGGGTCTGGTCGAGATGGACTCGAGATGCGCGCAAAGCGGGGTGACCAGGGACGGTGAAAACGGCTACCGGCTGTCCGCAGACCCCGGAATCTATGCGGTCGGCGAACCGCCGGTTGCCACACTGGTCAGCAGCGCCCGCTGCCCGGTGGTGCTCGCTGCCGGCGAACACGATGTGATGGCGAGTACAGAAGACCTCAGGGCGGTCGACCCGGCCGCCGCGGTATTGGCGGGCCTGGGCCATAACGCCCAGGTGGAAGATCCCGCTGCCGTCTGGTCGCTCGTCGATGGCGATCTATAAATGAATAAGCGGAACCCCGCATGAGTCTGTTGCTGATCCGCCACGGGGAGACTGCCTTCAATCGCGACCGGGTGATGCAGCCCGCCGATACACCGCTCTCCGAGCAGGGCGTGGCACAGGCCCGGCACCTTGCCGGGCGGCTTCGGGATACCGGTATCACACGGATTCTCGCGAGTGACCTGGCGAGAGCCAGGATGACGGCCGAGCCGATCGCTGAAGCCACCGGCGTCGGCATCGAATTCGTTGCGCTCCTTCATGAACGACATTTCGGGGTGCTGCGAGGGCAGCGCTTTATCGATCTCGAAAAACAGGGTATCGAGCCGTTTGCTGACGGCTATTTTCCACCGGAAGGGGAGAGTTGGGAAGCGTTCGATATGCGCGTCGCGCAGGCCTGGAAGGCGATCCAGGCCGCGGTTCCAGATTGCGGCGATCTGGCGGTGGTGACCCACGGCCTGGTCTGTGCCGCCCTGCTGCGTAATCATCTGGATGCTGCGGATCACGCGGCCGAGATAGGCCGGTTGTATCCGTTCCGCAACGCGAGCCTGACGTGTGTCGAACCCCGACCACCGTGGCGGGTCGAATTGCTGAACTCTACGCTGCACCTGGATGAATCGAGTGCCCGGACGCCGATCTACGGTCAGGCCTGATACCACCTGTCAGTGATGCTGCTTTGCCAGATGCTGGTTGCGGGAATAGCAGTCTTCACCACGGCCAGGTGATGCCGGCCATCCTGGATTCGAACACTTCGTCAAAGGTTCTAGCGAGTGCTGGCGTAAAGTGGTTCTGCCAGTCGCCGACCTTGCCCTTGCGCATAAAAGGCATGCCGGGCTTGCGCTGCTCCTCATCCCACATCTGCATGCTGGTTCGGGGATCCTGTTTCATGCTGCCGAAGGTTGATGCCTCGGCGATGCGGTCGATCTCTTCATCGGTCAGGTCCTGATCGAGAAAGCGGGCAACCGACTGCACCGCAATTTTCAGGTCGTCCTGCATGACTTCGTAGTGCAGGACCAGCAGGTTCGGTCGGTCCCGCTGTTCGTACCAGCTTCGAAGGTGGCTCCAGTACGGGCCGTACTCGACTCTGCCCGCGATGAATTCAGCGATGAAATGCTCGATCGGTTCGTCGTACTCATACATCCAGAACCCGAAAGTGTGGAAGTACATCGATACAGCCGTGTCTTTTGCGTTGCGGGTTACGTAGATCAGGCGATTGTCATCGGTGAGCCGTTGCGGCAGAAGATCGTATGGATTGTGCGATTTGAAGACCCGGGGCGAGGGTATGTCATCGACCACGGAAAGGTCGGGCAGGTCCTCAGAGTCATCGAGCCAGGGTATGATCGCGTGCAGCGAGGGATCGTCCTCGTGAACCTGTCCTCGGCTGTAGACCAGCCGCACGATCTGCTGGGTCCAGGTGGTTCCGCTCTTGGGAAAACTGGCGATGAAGACATCGTCAGTCCGCGGTGTCCAGTTCTGGTAAACGAACTCGAACCGCTGCGGGTCTACCGGTGTCACCAGCATGTCCCGCCAGGTGTTGTAGTTGATTCTGCCCATCATTCTCCAGCTGTATTCTGGTTCAGGAGCCTGCGGACAGCGATTCTGCCGCTCTACGGTGAGACTCGAGCAGCCCGGGTACTCTTCCAGGATCGGTACGGCCCCAGCCGCATTCACTGGCCACGCCGAACGTGTTGACGACTTCTTTGGCGGCTTTGATCCGCGCCAGATCACCCTCGGGGTCAGCATGGTGCACCAGCCCCAGGTAAAGATCAGTATTTTCCGGGAGCATCAGGTCTTTCAACGGCGTGTAGTAGGCCGGGTCGACGCGGTCTTTGGGGACCGGCAGGTGGATGAAATCCAGCCGCCGATCGAGGCCCGACGCAATGCCGTTGGCGATCTCGACCAGGATCGCGGTGTCGGTCGGCATCACCAGGTGTTCGTCTTTCGGCGTGCCGTAACAAAGGTGATAACCAAGCTCTGCGCCGGATGGCACCCGCTTACCGAGACGGGCCAGTTCATCAAAGATCTGCTGCCGGTAATCATCTTGCCGGCTGGGAAAATAATCCTCGAAGATCAGAACTTCCTGGCAGATATCCCACTGCAGTGACAGGTCATCATGCGGCACGGCGCCAAGGATCGAGTCCAAGGCCGTCATCAGTGAACTTTCGTAGGCGGGCAGGTAGTCTTCGAGGGAGTTCGGACTGACGTACATGTAGCCTGAGGCCATCGGTGTCGGCAGACAGACCTGGAATCGTACGCCCTCGGGAATCACCCCTGTTTCACGGAGCCTGCGAAAGGTTGCATAGGACGCTATAGCTGCCTGGTCGTAGCCGGTCTCGAAAACGACGGTCGAAGGATCGACCTGCGGTTTGAAACGCACCAGTTCGGTCTCGCGTATGAGCACACCATCCCACTGGTAGAGGGCGAGTGGGGCAGTATCGGGATCGAGTTCCATGTCAGGGTGGTCGAGCAGCATCTCACGCTGCCAGTAGATCCAGCGATGGCGCACGCCGGTCTCACCGTCCGGTATACGCTTGAGCCACCGACCCAGTTCAGCGGCCAGTGCGCTGAAAACCGATTCGGTATCGGCCATGGCCACACTGCCGACAAGATGTATGCCAGGGTGCATAGGGGTGATCTCCTCGATGTTTCTGCAATCGGATTGTAAATGGGGAACGACAAAAGGGTCTCGTGCTAAGGTGGGAGACATTCGGAGATAGATCTCGGATCTGAAATGTTCAGAGACCAGCGGGACCTTGCGCTGACGGTCAGTGATTCACGGGCGGCGGTGATTTTCGACGAGGCCGTCGAGGCTGTGGTCCGTTTCCGGGGCGATCCCGTTGCAATTCTAGATCGTGCACTCGAGGTTGATGATCGCTTCGTGCTCGCGCACTGCCTCAGCGCGATGATGAATACGATCGGCAATGCATCGTCGCGGCTCGAGGCGGCCCGCGGGAATATCGGCCGGGCAAGGGCCGAGGTCGAGAGCGTCCAGGAGCGGGAGCGGCTGCATGTGGAAGCCGTCGAAGCCTGGTCCGATGCCCGCCTTGACCGTGCAGCCGCAGTCTATCAACAGATTCTGTTTGATTATCCGCGTGATCTTATGGCCGTGTTTGCCAGCCATTGGCTGGATTTTTACCGGGGCGATGCGCTGGGCCGCTGCGGTCGGATGGCCCGCGTGCTTTCGGCGTGGGATGAATCTGTGCCGGGTCATCACTGGCTTCTCAGCATGTTCGCTTTTGGACTGGAAGAGACGGGACAGTACCGCCGAGCAGAGTCCTGCGGCAGGCGGGCCGTTGAAGCAGATCCGGGCGATGCCTGGGGTGTCCATGCGGTCGCCCACGTCATGGAGATGGAAGGGCGTCTGGAAGACGGCGTCGCCTGGCTGGAGGAGACCCGTGACGGCTGGGCGTCGACCAATATCAAGATCCACAACTGGTGGCACGCGTTGCTTTTCCAGATTGATCTTGGCGAGAGCCGGCAGGCCATCGAAATCTATGATGAGCATTTGGTGGACCCGGAACGGGACGACGTGGAGGCCTTGATCGACCGGGTATCGGCGCTGGTACGCCTGGCTCTGCTGGGGACCGATGTTGGTGATCGCTGGCAGGACCTGGCTCCGTTATGGGAGCCCCTGATCACGGATGCTCGGTATCCGTTTAATGACCTGCACGCACTGCTGTGTTTCCGCCTGGCCGGCGAGGATACCCAGGCCGAAGAACTGCTGTGTGCGGCTCAGAAAAACTATGTTCTCGCGGTTCCGATGATGGCGACGGGCATGTCCGTACTCATCGGCCTCAACGCGTTCTGTAAGGGCCACGATGCCGATGCACTCGAATCGTTGTTGCCCGTTTTTTACGAGCTCTACAGAATTGGCGGCAGCCATGCACAGCGTGACCTTGTGCAGCAGGTCGTGGTGGAGGCCGCTTTACGGGCCCGGCAGTGGTCGGTGGCCCGGGCATTGCTGGCCGAACGGTTGCAGTTGCGGGACAGTGCGCCACACGCGTTCACGCGCCAGGTCCAAGGACGCCTGAAAAGCGTTTAGCGGCTCATCAGTTTTTGCGGGCCAGAAACGCGCTGACCTGGTCCATCAGCGGTTGTTTGTCGTAGGTGCGGTACAGCACCGACATCATGCGTACCGGGTCGCCGAAGAAAAACCGTTCGTAAAGGACCTGGCGTCCGGCGAATGCGCTGCATGCGACGTCCCAGGCGAGCCGGAACAGCTTGAGTCGGTCACGGGCATCCCGGCCGGCCGAGACGAGGTAACGGTCGATGTCCTCGGCAATAGGACTGTCGAGCGCAGAATCCGGTGGAATCATCATCAGGCTGGAGGCGCTCAGCAGCTGCAGGATCTCCACCATTCGCGGGTACATTTTCGGGAAAATGTTTCGGGCCGCATCGAGCGGTGCGCGGTCAGGACACATGACCCCCCACTTGTCGATCTGTGCATCGGCCTCTGCAGCCCGTAGGCAGGCCTTCATCAGCTCAAGGTTGATCATGCACTCGGCAATCTTCTCCTGGACATGCTGAAACTCGGTAGAGCCCAGTGCCTCGGCGACCGAGCAGGCGATACCGAGGACAAATTCCGACTTGCAGATATTCTTGATCGTAACCTGCTGGGCCATGTGTGCCAGGCATCCGGTTTCCGGGAAATGCCGGGTGCACAGGTGCGGATCGGATTTGAGGAACACGCGGTCCCAGGGCACCAGAACGTCATCGAAGACGACGATCGTGTCCATTTCTTCGAACCGAGAACCAAGCGGATGATCGACCCGTGATCCATTGTAGGAAAGGGCCTCGCGACAAATCAGCTTCATCCCCGGGGTGTCGCAGGGTATGGTGAAAGCGAAGGCAAACGAATTGGTGTCTGATGCTGCTTTGAGTACGGTGGACGGGAAGACCATGATCTCGTCCGCCAGCGGACCCAGTGTCGCGAGTATACGGGCCCCCCGGACCACCATGCCGTTTTCGTTTTCGTCCACGATACGCAATGCGATATCGGCACTCGGGTGGCCGCTAGCGGTCAACGCTCGGTTGGATTGTGGGTTGACTAGGGTGTGGGTCATGCACAGGTCGTTCTCGCGGGCATACTCGTAGTAGCGCTTTGCGTTTTCACCGAAGCGCGGGTCGTTCTGGTTGTAGAACTCGGCGGCGGACGCTGCGGCCATGATTTCGACGTTGATGTAGTCTGAAGAACGCCCCAGCATTCCGCCGCTGAAGCGGGACCAGTGAAACATCATTTTGGACCGGCGCTGCAGGTCTTCGAGTGTGCGCGGCGTGACGAAAGAGAGGCCGACCGGGTCGCCGGTGGTGGGTGACGTGTAGGTCATCTCGTCACGCAGCACGGGGTCGTGCTGCATGTCGTAAAGATGAGCCATGGATTGGGCACAGCCCCGTAGGGCCGGGTGTGTGGTGACATCCTCAATCTGCTCGTTTCCGAGCCAAATTTCTGTGGGTCGCCGCCGAAGTCCATCCAGGTATTCCGCGCCGGTTCGGGCACCCATGGCGTGTCCTCAGGGTCTGTGGAGGAATTTATTTAACATGTTAAATAAATGTGTCTGTGTGCGCAACCCCAGGCGGGACCGGGCGAAGCCAGACAAAGTATTCGTCCGGTACCTAGGTTAAGGATCAGTTCAAGCGGTCTTTTATCCGGTAGTAACGGATTGTCGGGGCCAGGAACCAGGGGCTACCCCGGTACAGGGGACGGGTCTCAAATCTCAGCCCGTTCATCGCGATCTCGGTGCCTGGATGGGCTGCCGCCTGTTCCCCTATGCGTCGGCCGAAGTAACTGGAGAGACAGATGCCCGAGCCGCAGTAGCCCATCGCGTAATAGAGGCCATTTTCTTCACCCAGATGCGGCAGTTTGTCGAAGGTGTAGCCGACAAAGCCCATCCAGGCGTGGCTGATCTTTGCCTTTGCAAGCTGCGGGAAGATGCGCAACATCTCCAGTCTGAGCGGTGGAGCGCTGCGCAGCGGGTCTGTTTCCTTTAAAGAAACACGCCCCCCGAACAAGATTCGTCTGCCATCCGGTGATGCCCGGAAATAGACCACCAGTTTGCGGGTATCGCTGATCACCCGATCGTTGGGAATCAGCTGGCGGACAAGGGAGGTATCCAGCAGTTCGGTGGCCAGCATGTAACTGCCGATAGGAATGATTCGGCGCCGATGCCATGGTGGCGCAGAACCGGTGTAGCCGCTGGTTGCGATGATGACCTTGGACGCCCTGATCCGCCCCTGTTCGGTCACAACTTCAAAACCATCCTTGTTCCGGTTGATCTTCGTTACTCTACAGTTCCCGATTATGCGACAGCCGCTGGCGAGGGCGCGGTCGTACAGCCCTTGATGGTAACGGGCGGGATCCAGCGAGGCGTGGCTGTCGATGACCAGGCCGCCATGGTAGAACGGTGAATCGATCTCGCTGCGAAGGTCCGCTTTCTCGACAAGGTGCCCGGCACGCTCCAGTCCTTTGGTCTGGTGACGAAATTCGTGTGCCTGCAGGGCGAACTGTCGGGGACTGTGGGCGGCATGAAGGCGGCCGGATCGTTTGAAATCGCAATCGATGGCTTCAGTCCGGATGAATTCACCGATCCAGTCGAGCCCTTTGCGCGCTTCCAGAACAATGGCGCAGGCCCTGTCATGGCCATACCTCCGAGAAAGTTCGGCATAGCCGGGTTTGATTTCGCCGCTTAATTGTCCACCATTTCTCGAACTGCAGCCCCATCCGGCACTTTCGGCATCGACAATCACGGTATCCAGTCCGCTGCGGGCGGTAACGAGCCCGGCATTCAACCCGGTATAGCCCGAGCCGACAATCAGCACATCGGTCTGACCCGGAAGGGGTGTGTCCGTACATGCAGGACGTGGCGTTCGGTCCCACCAATAAGGGGCAGTCTGAAAATCGTCACTGAATATGCCGTTCACAAGCTCTCGAACTCAAGTAAGGGTGCCATTGTCTGGAACCGTGTTTATAGCAGTTTTCTGCTGGTGCACCACAAGCGGATATTCGCCGCTCTGCAGCAGTGCTGTGTCCGTTCCGGGAGCTCGGTTCAACCTATTCTGGTGAAGTCACCCACACACTTGTTTGATTCGCGGTAAACTTTCATGTGACCGACCGTCCGCGATTGTGTCCTCTCGATACACAATTCCGGTATAGAACCTCTCTAATGGACAGCGTTATCCCTTGCTGAAATATTTCGTGAACAAAGCACCGCAGATGACTCCAATTCCCGAGCAACGCACCCTATGACGCGCTATTCCGCCTGGAGTGTTTTCCGCAACGGGCTGAGCGGCCAGAAGAACTTGGACCGCGCCTGGCGCGACCCTGAACCCCGGTCCGAATACGATGTGGTGATTGTCGGGGCCGGCCTGCACGGTTTGGCCACAGCCTTCTATCTTGCCAAGAACCACGGGATCCACAATGTTGCGGTGATCGAGAAGGGCTGGCTGGGCAGCGGTAACGGTGGGCGGAACACGACCATAGTGCGTTCGAACTACATGATGCCGGGTAACCGGCCGTTCTATGAGCACTCCCTCAAACTGTGGGAGAACCTGAGCCACGAACTGAACTACAACGTGATGTTCAGCCAGAGGGCCCACGTCAGTCTGATCCACAGTCCTGCTGCCCGCGATGCGGCGGCGCGGCGTTACAACACGATGCACCTGACCGGCTCGGACGGCGAGCTGTGGGATCTCCCGACCCTCAAGCGGAACATTCCCCACCTGAACTACGGTCCGGATGCCCGTTTTCCGATCGTCGGTGCCACCGCACAACGTCGTGCGGGCAGTGCGCGCCACGATGCTGTTGCCTGGGGGTACGCGCGTGCCGCAGACCAGCATGGCGTGGATATTCTCCAGAACTGTGAAGTCACCGGTGTGTTGCGCGAAAATGGACGAGTGACCGGACTCGAAACCGTTCGGGGCGTCATTCGTGGGAAAAAGATCGGATTTGCAGTCGCAGGCAATACGTCCAGGCTGTGGCGGATGGCCGGTCTGGGGAAGCTGCCGATTGAGACGCACAAGCTGCAGGCGTTCGTCTCAGAACCCTTGAAACCGTTGCTCGATCAGGTGGTGGTTTTTGGAGTGGGCGGGGCTCACTTTTATATCTCACAATCCGACAAGGGGGGTATGGTGTTCGGCGGCGATCTTGACTGGTACAAGTCGTATGCACAGCGTGGCAATCTGCCCATCGTACAGGACGTAGCGGAATGCGCTACGTCGATCCTGCCGTGTCTTGCTCGTGTCCGGCTGCTGCGTCACTGGTCCGGTGTGATGGACATGTCCATGGACGGCTCGCCGTTCATCTGTAAAACCCCTCTGGAAAATCTTTACCTAAATGCCGGCTGGAACTACGGCGGTTTCAAGGCAAGCCCGGCGTCGGGCTGGTTCTTTGCTGATCTGATCGCCAACGACCGGCCGGATCCCGTGATTACTCTGCATCACCTCAAACGTTTCGAACAGGGTATCAACCTGGACGAACGCGGTGCAGGGCCCGATCCCAAACTGCACGGCTGAGGACCCGGCATGATCCGGATTAAATGCCCGTTTTGCGGCGAACGCGATCACAGCGAGTTCGCTTACGGCAGTGATGCGTCGGTTGAATACCCCGAACTGGACGCGCCGATCGAGGCGTGGCTGGAAGCCGTGTTTCAACGAGATAACATTGACGGTGTTCAATTCGAGACCTGGCAGCATCTGCAGGGTTGCCGGATGTGGATCGTCGTCGAGCGAGATACAACGACCCACGAGATCCACAGTGTGCGCCCGGCTCACGACGGGATCGCGGCTGCCTTGGCCGCAGAAAAAGAGCAGACCGGAGGTGACCGGTGAGCGCCCGGCGGCTCGCCGAAGGCGGCCGGATTGATCGCGCCACGCCCTTGCAGTTCACCTGGGACGGGCGGCCACAGACCGGCTACGCTGGCGATACGCTGGCCTCGGCCCTGCTGGCTGCGGGTGAGCAGGTCCTGGGCCGTAGTTTCAAGTATCACCGGCCCAGGGGTCTGATGTCTGCCGGGGTCGAGGAATCCGGAGCACTGGTCACGGTCGGTAGCGGAGCCCGGCGTGATCCAAACGTCAAGGCGACGACCCAGGAACTGTACGACGGGTTGGTGGCCGGCGGACAGAATGCCTGGCCCAGCGTGCGCTTCGATCTGGGTGCCGTCAACAGCCTTTTCAGTCGTTTCCTCGCAGCCGGTTTCTATTACAAGACCTTCATGGGTATTCCGCCGTTTGAATGGGGCAGCGGAACTGGCATGTGGATGCGCTACGAAAAGCTGATTCGGCGTGCTGCCGGTATGGGCCAGGCGTCGCGGGAACCGGACCCGGATCATTATGAACACGGGCACGCATTTTGCGATGTGCTGGTCGTCGGCGGGGGACCTGCAGGACTTGCCGCCGCACGGGTGGCGCGGGACGCGGGTCTGGACGTTTTGCTGGTCGAGCAGGACAGCCTGCTCGGCGGAACCGGTCTTTCCCTGCCCGCTGATGAACTGGGCTCTGTCACTGCACAGGCGGAATTGGAGCGTTCCGGTGTTCGGGTGATGACCCGGACGACGGCATTTGGCCTTTACGACTGTGGTGTGGCTGGTCTGCTCGAGCAGGTCACCGATCATCTGCCTGATCCGCCGGAAGATCTGCCACGACAGCGCTTTTGGACGTTACGTGCGAAGTACACCATTCTCGCGAGCGGGGCTCTTGAGCGGCATATCGCCTTCGGTGATAACGATCGGCCCGGCGTGATGACGGCAGCTGCTGGCCGGACCTACCTCAACCGCTTTGCTGTGCTCGCCGGGGAACGAATTGTCATCGCGACTAATAACGATTCGGTCTACCCGGCGGCCGGCGAGTTCGCTGATGCAGGCGCTGCTGTCACTTTGCTAGATGCGCGATCCACGCTAACCGAGAGTCTGGCCAGCGCGGTCCAGGCTAAAGGGGTGGATCTTCGGTCCGGCACGGCGCCGCTGCAGGCGCATGGCACCCACGGCGTCACCACGCTCGATACAGCAACTATTGATGGAAGCGGCTGGCGGGCGGCATCAAACGAGAACTGCGACCTGGTGCTTGTCTCGGGCGGTTGGTCGCCGGTGGTCAATCTGCTGTCCCATCGGGGAGTGCGCCCCCTCTGGGATGCAGACGAAGCCTGTTTTCTGCCGGGAGAGACGAGCGAACCCCTGGCCGTTGCTGGGTCCGCTGCCGGTGTCTGGAACACCGAGGCATGCACTAGTTCTGGAGAGGCCTGCGGTTATCTGGCAGCACAGGCCCTGGAGCGGAACGCAACTCCGGTCACAGCTCCGGCGAAGGGAGGATGGCTGACGCCCATCCGGCCGGTCTACGAAGTCCGCGTCGCCAACCGCAAACTCAAGAGTTTTGTCGACCCACAGCACGATGTGACGGCAGACGACGTCAGGCTGGCACATCGGGAGGGCTACGTGTCGGTAGAACACCTCAAACGCTACACGACCCTGGGCATGGCTACGGATCAGGGCAAGATGGGGAATATTATCGGCATCGCCTTGATGGCCGAGGCGCTGGGCAGGGAGATTCCCGAGGTGGGCACGACCACTTTCAGACCCCCCTATACCCCCGTCAGTATCGGCGCGCTGAGGGGCAGAAGTGTGGGCAGTCATTTCCGGCCCTTGCGGCGGACCCCCCTGCACGACTGGAATCTGGCGCACGGTGCGACGATGACTGAAGCAGGTCTGTGGCAGCGGCCCTGGTATTTTGCAAAGGCGAGCGAGAGCCTCGCCGAGGCTTACGTCCGCGAGACGGCAACAACCCGAGGAAGCGTCGGTCTGTGTGACGTGACGTCGCTGGGCAAGATCGCGGTACAGGGGCCGGATGCCACGGTCTTCCTCAATCGGGTGTATTCGAACGCATTCGCCAAGCTGCCGGTGGGCAAAACGCGTTACGGTATCATGCTGCGGGACGACGGGATCGTCATGGATGACGGGACGACCTGGCGGCTGAGCGAGACGGATTACTTCATGACCACCACTACGGCGCACGCAGCCCCGGTGATGGCCTGGCTGGAAGAACTGCTGCAGACGCGGTGGCCCGATCTCAAGGTGCATGTCACTTCGGTGTCGGAACAGTGGGCCGGAATCGCGGTCGCGGGGCCACGATCGCGCGAGGTCCTTGCAGCTGTAGTCGGTGATCCGGCGATCGTCTCCAATGAAGCGTTTCCCTTCATGGGTGTCATCGAGACCCATCTCAAGGGAGGTATTCCCTGTCGGATAGCCAGGATCAGTTTTTCTGGCGAACTCGCCTACGAGATTTACGTGGGGTCAGATTACGGTCCGGTCGCGATGGAACTCGTCTGGGACATCGCCCGCCCGATGAATGGTTGTCTGTACGGGCTGGAAGCCCTGGGTGCGATGCGGATCGAGAAAGGTCATGTTACGGCCGCTGAACTCGATGGGCGGGTGACCCTGGAAGATGCAGGTCTTGGTCGAATGGCTTCGACCAAGAAATCGTATATCGGTAGTGTTCTGCGTCAGCGGCCGGAACTGGTGCGTGAAGACCGTCCGCGGCTGGTGGGTATCTTTCCGGCAGACCGGGCTGAGACCTTTAATGCGGGGTCGATCCTCTGCGCACCCGACAACGTAGCAGGGCTGGGCGAGGGCTGGATCACCGGTGTAACCCACTCACCGGAACTGGGGCACTGGATCGGGCTGGGATTTATTACCGGGGGCTGTGAGGACTGGCAGGGGAAGCCCGTGGTCGCTGCCGACCCGCTTCGTAAGGGTAACGTGACGGTGGAGATCGTTTCACCGCATATGGTTGATCCGGATGGAGAGCGGCTGCATGGCTGAGCGCACTTCTGCACTGGCTGGGCACTATACTGTCGGCGGATTCGGCCGGCCGGGTGATCCCGGTATTACGTTGCGCGAAGTGCCGGGCCTCGTACTGCACCAGATCTCAGCCTGGCCGGAGACTCTGGTCAGTGTGGCTGCCGAGGCAGCTGTCGCCGCAGGGTTGACGGGTGCGCCGGGGCCGGGGACGGCATCTGTGGGTACCCCGGGGACATTGTTGCGCGTCGAACCGCTCAAGTGGTGGATCTACGGCGTCGAGGCGCCGGACCTGTCTGCTGACCTGGGGACTACCCTCGACCTGTCGCATGCGCGTACCCATGTCCGGCTGAGCGGACCACAGGCGGCAACCTGTCTGAATCGCCATCTGCCACTGGATCTGCGCGACGCCTTCTTCCCGGTCGGGACCGTGGCATCCAGCGCACTGCACCACGTAGGAATTACGCTATGGCGCTCAAACGACGGTTTCGATCTTTTCCTGCCCCGTGGATTTGCGTTGTCTACGTGGGAAATCCTGATAGAGACAGCCGCGCAATTTGGCGCTGAAGTGAAGTAACCGTCCCTTTGGCGGTATACCGTAAGCCAAGGCCCAGGCTCCCGCGCCGCACGAAGCATCTCGTCGGAGAGAGAAGACCTGTTGCTGATCTGCCGTTGCTGCTTGCCGACCTGCACCTGTCGCTCCCGATGGGTGCAGAGATTACTTTAGGGCTGGATCCTGAAGCGGGCCCGGACTGGAGCCGGGAAAGAGCGCTAGATCTTGTCGTCGGTGCGGGATTCACCGCCGTGGGGCCGCTTAGAGCAAGCAGACCTGGATTCGCTGTCCCGGCAAAGCGTATTCAGAGCCTGCCAGATACTGTCACACGGGGTATGCGGTTGCTGGTTATCGGATTGAACCCCAGTCCCTATTCCGCGGATCATGGGATCGGTTACTGCCGCCCAGGCAATCGGTTTTGGCCCGCAGCGCTTGAAGCGGGGCTGGTTAGTGTCGACCGGGACCCGCGGCACGCCTTGCTGGAACATGGTCTGGGTATGACGGATCTGGTACGCCGGACCACTCGACGGGCCGATCAGATCGAACCGGATGAATTTGCCAATGGGTTTGCACGGGTCGAGCGCCTCGCAGCCTGGTTGCAGCCCAAGGTCTGTTGTTTTGTCGGCCTCGGTGGCTGGCGCGCCGTGGTGGATGGAAAGGCTGTCGCCGGACCGCAGAACCGTCTGCTCGGTGGTCAGCGGGTCTATGTCATGCCCCACACCAGCGGCCTGAATGCCCACAGTCGACTGTCCGATCTGGCGGCACACTTGCAGGCAGCCAGCGCCATGGCAGACCGCACCGGTTAACTCAGGATTCCTCCGATGGATCGCTGAAGAACTCGTTTTGGCTCCAGTCAAACGATCCGTCGTCACGTTCTCCCACTGCCTGTTTCCAGCCTACAGACTCAGAGCGTTGCTTGAAATGCACACCTTCTGGCGAATGTCGCGAAATACCGTCAAATAGGGTTGCCAGCGTCTGTGTGGATGAGAGTCCCATGTTTTCAAGGGCCTGATTGACCATCAGCTTCTGCATGACCAGCTGGTTACGGGGCACCCTCGCGATGCGTTCGGCAAGTGCCTCGGTGGCGCCGTCCAGTTCCGCAGCTGGATGAGCTTCTCCCAGGCCCCACTCGGCAGCCTGGCGGCCATCGACGAGATCACCCGTCAGCAGAAGGCGTTTGGCCCGTTCCGCCCCCAGTCTATAGACCCACATCGCCGTGGTCGGGGTGCCCCACACCCGGGCCGGCGGATAGCCGATTCTCGCGTCTTCAGCTATCAATAACTGGTCGGCGCATAGCGCGAGATCACTGCCGCCGGCAATGGCGTAGCCCTGGATTTTGCAAATTACCGGTAACAGCGATCGCCACAGGCTCATGAAGTGATCGGTGTTGCGTTTCATGAAGGCCAGGTCTTTCATGGGATCCCAGGGCATATCCTGGATACCCGGGTTGGTACCGGGTGACTCGGCATAGGTCTTGAGATCGTATCCGGCACAGAACGCCTTACCATTGCCGGAGAGCACAATGACCCGTGCCGACGGATCATTGTTGGCCCGTTCGACCGCGCTCTGGATCAAGGTCGGGATCGCCGAATCG
>CAZEKE010000035.1:0-2961 GCA_964512815.1 uncultured Acidiferrobacteraceae bacterium | reverse complement strand
CTGGCCGAACTTGGCCTTACGCTCGGGGCCGATGTCCCGGTCTTTATTCGCGGTTCTTCCGCCTGGGCCGAGGGGGTGGGTGAAAAGCTCATCAGTGCGTCTGTTCCATCCGCTCTTTACTGTGTGCTGGTGCCGCCCGTGTCTGTTTCCACCGCTACGGTGTTTGCCGACCCGGAATTGACACGAAACACCCCCCGAATCAGAATACCCACCCTTTTTACAGGCGATCTTCGCAACGACCTGGAAACTGTGACCTGCAAGCTTTATTCCCCGGTTGCCGAATCCTTGTCGTGGCTGGGCGAATACGGAAATGCCCGAATGACAGGTAGCGGGTCAGGATTGTTCGTGGCAGTGCCGGACCGTGCCAGCGGAGAAGCGATACTGGCCAAGGCACCACCCGGCAACTGGGGATTCCTGGCATGGGGCACTAACCTGCACCCATTGAGAGAGGTCGAGCCGGATGGGGTGTAGCCAAGTGGTAAGGCACCGGATTTTGATTCCGGTATTCCCAGGTTCGAATCCTGGCACCCCAGCCACACTACTGAAGTAGAAGCAGTGGAGAATCGTTAGTGGCATTTGAAGACCTTGCTATCTTTACCGGTAATGCCAACCCGGAGTTGGCTCGAGAGGTGGCCGGGCATCTGGGTACCGGACTCGGGCGGGCGCTAGTCGGTACTTTCAGTGATGGCGAGGTAAACGTTGAGATCATGGAGCACGTTCGCGACCGCGACGTTTTCGTGATCCAGCCCACCAGCGCACCGGCCAGCCGGCACCTAATGGAACTGCTGGTCATGATCGATGCATTGAAGCGCTCCTCGGCCGAGCGCGTGACGGCAGTGATGCCGTATTACGGGTACGCCCGCCAGGATCGTAGACCCAGAACGGCGCGTGTTGCCATCACGGCCAAGCTGGTGGCTGACATGATCGGTGTTGCCGGTGCGGACAGGGTTGTCACAATGGATTTGCACGCCGACCAGATTCAGGGGTTCTTTGACGTACCCGTCGACAATATTTATGCCACGCCGGTGCTCAATAGTGAGCTGTGGCGACAGCAGCCGGAAAACCTGCTGGTGGTGTCACCCGATGTGGGCGGGGTGCTCCGGGCCAGGGCCATGGCCAAGCAGTTAGGCGCTGATCTTGCGATTATTGACAAACGACGACCCAAGGCCAACGAGGCTAAGGTCATGCACATCATCGGGGCAGTCGACAATCACACCTGCGTACTGATGGACGACATGGTGGATACCGCGAACACATTGTGTGAAGCCGCGTCGGCTCTTAAGGATGCCGGTGCGAGACAGGTCTCGGCCTGTTGTACACACCCTGTACTTTCAGGCAGTGCTGTTGAGCGGATCACGGACTCGGAACTCGACGAGGTCGTGGTCACCAATTCGATTCCACTCAGTGAAGAGGCCAGAAACTGTGAAAAGATCCGGCAGATCAGTATCGCGGAACTGCTGGCTGAGGCCATACGCCGCATCGCCGAGGGTGATTCGGTCAGTTCGTTGTTCATGGAATGACCGGATGTGGACATCAGTTGTAAAGAGCGTGAAGAATTGGCGCAAATCCAAGGAGAGTAGAAAATGAGCACCGCTTTTGAATTGAACACGCAGCCGCGGGACGCTTTTGGCACGAACGCCAGCCGACGTCTGCGTCGATCCGAACAAGTGCCCGCCATGGTCTATGGTGCCGGAAAAGACAACGAAGCACTGGTTCTGGATCACAACGAGATCATGCAAAACCTGGGGATCGAGGCATTTCACTCCGCGATCATTTCGCTGAACACGGAATCGGGGGCACAGCAGGTGATCCTGAGGGAGGTTCAGCGGCACCGCTACAAGCCACGAGTCACCCATGTCGATTTCCAGAGAATCAAGGCGACCGAGAAACTGCATATCAAAGTGCCGATTCATTTTGAGGGTGCGGACGAGGCACCCGGCGTCAAGGTCGACGAAGGAATTTTCTCGAATCTGATTACGGAACTGGACATCACCTGTTTGCCCAAGGATCTTCCCGAGTACATCGCTGTGGATGTTTCCGGGCTGGGTATCAACGAGACAATCCATCTTTCAGAGGTGCAGTTGCCTGAAGGTGTGGAGCTTACCGGTACGGCGGCTCTTGAAGGAGAGGACCCGACCATCGCGACGGTCGCCCCGCCGCGGGTGATTGAAGAAGATGAAATCACCGACGTCGAAGAAGACCTTGAAGGCGTTGAAGGTGAAGATGCGGGCGACGCTGCGGCGCCGGAGGGTGAAAAACAGTCCGGTGATGCAGATTCGGCGGAGAAGGCCCAAGATTAGGAACCTGTTCGTCGACTACTCTCGGGCTGTACTTGGCCCGGTGGCCGACCACGCCTGATGAGCGGAATCTCCCTTATCGCCGGGTTGGGTAATCCGGGTCCGGGCTACGCACAGACCCGGCACAACGCAGGCTATTGGTTTCTGGACGCGCTGCAACGGCGCACGATCTTCAGCTTCAGGTCAGAGACAAGGTTCCGCGGTGAGCTCGCCGAGGTACTGGTTGGCGGTCAGAAGGTTCGACTGCTCCGGCCTACGACCTGGATGAACGAGAGCGGCGGCCCCGTTTCTGCAGTAGCGCGGTACTTTGGTATCGATCCCGGTCAGATTCTGGTCGTGCATGACGACCTGGACCTACCGCCCGGGGTCGCTCGCTTGAAGCGAGCCGGAGGCCACGGCGGGCACAACGGCCTGCGTAGCATATTTCAGGAGCTTGGTTCACAGGAATTCGCGCGCTTGCGTCTTGGAATCGGCCACCCAGGCAGTCCGGATGATGTTACTGACTATGTATTGCGCACACCTTCCGCCGATGATCGGGACGCGATCAGCAACGCGATCGAGCGCACCCTCGATTTCTTTGACGGAATTGCTGCTGGTGAGTGGGAGAATGTGATGAACCAACTTCACAGCAGCCCTCGAGAAACTGAGGACTGAATGGGATTTC
>CAZEKE010000034.1:0-4242 GCA_964512815.1 uncultured Acidiferrobacteraceae bacterium | reverse complement strand
GCACGCTCCTTACTGCCCCGCATACCGACTTCCGGTTGGCTTGACCCTCTACGGCATCCAGCTAATAGAGAATCTCAACGCGACGATTCAGTGACCATGCGCTTTCGTCGTGTTCCATGGCAATGGGTCGTTCCTCACCATACGAGATACTGCGAATTGCATCCGGAGCAACACCCATCACTTGGAAGAGCTCGGCAACGGCGTTGGATCTGCGCTCACCGAGTGCCAGGTTGTATTCTCGCGTGCCACGTTCATCCGCGTGCCCTTCTAGGACTACCGCCATGCCCGGATTGCCCGCCAGGTATTCTGCATGGGCCTCGACAATGCTTTGCGCCTCGGGTGTCAGCGCGCTGCTGTCAAACTCAAAGTAGATAACCCGTTTACCCAGTGGGTCGTCCTCGATGACCGGCCCAGAGCCCGCGCTCGCAAGCGCTTCACCGGAACTCGTGCCATCGGAAGCAAGGCCCGAAGAGGTAGCGTCCGCCTGCGCGTTGACGCTCGAGTCTTCGACTTCTGCCTCACCTTTTTTCTTGCTGGCAGCACAACCTGCAAGAAACACACCCAACAGCAGCACCAGCGAAAAATTAATCAGTCGACGCATTCTTTAAATCCTCCGTTCTTCGCTAAGGGTTCCTGGAAGACCAAGCCGGCTCCAGGACTTCCCCCTTGGGAAGCTTCAAAATCTGCCTTACCCGCCCATCGGCGGACACCGCTGCCAGCACACCCTGACTACCACGCTGTGTAGCATACAGTATCATGGCACCGTTGGGTGCGAACGTGGGTGACTCGTCCAGCGTTCCGTCTGTAAGAACATCCACGCTACCGCTGTCTACATAGAATACACCAATCCTGTAACCTTTTCCCCGGTTTGTGACCAAAACCAGACTTTTGCCATCTGGCCCGTAGGACGCCCTGGCATTTTCCCGGCCTTCACGGGTCAGAAGCTCCGCTAGACCCCCGCTTACTGACATCCGATGGATCTGAGGTCTGCCGGTCCTGTCCGAAGTAAAAACAATATATCTACCGTTTGGCGACCAGGCCGCTTCGGTATCGATGGCCGGATGTTTGGTCACACGACGGAGCTTTCTGTCTGCAATATTAAGCACATAAATGTCTGAATTCCCCCGCCTCGACAAGGTCAGCGCCAGTCGCCGTCCATCGGGCGACCAGGCCGGAGCACTAGCGGTCCCTTTTTCTTCCAGAAGCTTGCTGCGCGCGCCGGTCTGGATGCTTTGTACCCAGATCATTGCGCCGCTGGGCCGGCGGGCGAAAGAGACGTAGGCCAATTGATCGCCGCTAGGCGACCAGGCTGGCGACAAAATCGGAAAATTGGTTCGCAGGATCTCCCTTGCACCGTGCCCATCCGAATCTGCGACCATTAACCGATAAGTTCTTTTGTTTTCAGAACTATTTTCCACCGTAACGTAGGCAATGCGAGAGTCGAATGCACCCGGCACCCCCGTCATAGCCTGGTAGATATAGTCACTGATCTGGTGGGCCACCTCACGCATCTGACTGCCTTCAACACTCCAGCGGTAGCCGGCTAGCTGTTTCTCTTTGAAAACGTCAAACAGGTAGAAGGTCACATCGTAGCGATCATCCCCGGTCTGGCTGATCTGTCCGACTGCAAGCGCCTCGGCCTTGATCAAGCGCCAATCCTTGAAGCGGACCTGGTCCGGGTGCCCGGGGCGACTGAGAAAGTCACCAGTCGGCAACAGTTCGAATCGGCCCGACCTGTGCAGATCCGCCGCAATGACGCTGCGTAGACCCTGCTCAGGTTTCTGGCGGCCTTCGAATTCAAACGGCACCACGGCGATCGGAATACCCGAGTCTCCACCCTCGGTGATTTCTATGGTCAGAACGGCCCTGGCGTTTGGACCGGCAAACGACAGCAGCAGCGCCAGGATTCCCGTCACAACGGTTTTCATCATTTGGAGTGCTCTTAACGTCATGGCCTGAAAATGAACTGGATTTCGGTGTCCAGCCACTTGTAGTAGCGCGGATTATCCGGGAAGGGTAGAGGAGATGCTTTCCGCACCGCATACTCTGCTGAACGCCGGCAGGCATCATCGGCACTGCCACCCAGTACTTTCACAGACTCCACCTCTCCGCTTAAGGCGACCTTAACCGAAATGGTCACTTCCTGGCCACCACAGGCCATCCGGTTGCTCCAGTTGTCTTCAATCTTGCCTTTGATTTCGCCGACCATCGCCCGCAATGCCGAATAAGCCTCCTGTTCTTCACGTTCCCGGGCCTCTTCTGCGGCGCGGCGCTCAGCTTCTTCACGTTTTTTCTTTTCCCTGGCTATACGCTTTTTTTCTGCTTCCTTCTTTCGTTTGGCTTCGGCTTTTTTTCGTTTCTTCTCTTCCGCTTTACGTTTTTTCTCAACTTCTTGCTTTCGCTTAGCCTCGGCCTCTTTTCGTTTCTTCTCCTTCGCCTTACGCTTTTTTTCTGCCTCCTTTTTTCGTTTGGCTTCGGTCTGCTTGCGTTTTTTCTCTTCGGCTTTACGCTTCTTCTCTGCTTCCGCCTTTCGCTTCACCTTAGCTTCTTTTCGTTTGTCCTCCTCCGCCCTACGCTTTTTCTCGGCTTCTTTTTGTTTTTTCTCTTCTGCTCTCCGCTTCTTCTCTACTTCTTGTCGTTTCTTCTCTTCCGCTTTCTTTTTTTCCGCAGCAATAGCCGAACGGTCGATAACGATCGCCTGGACAGGTTTTGCCACACCCGGTTGAACAACCTTGGGCTGAATGCGCAGACTAAGACCCAGCAATGCACCGACCGCTACGTGCACCAGAATCGCCAGTACCACGGCACGAACCGGGCGGCTCAGCTTACGAGCAGCACGATTCACGACAAGATCAGTTTCCAGTCGCCTCTGTCACCAGGCCCACGCTGGGCACCCCGGCCTGCTGGAGCAGCACCATGGCCTTGACCACAGCATCGTATTCGACGGCACGATCTCCACGAACGAGAAAAGGCGTTTTGGGATTGCTCCGCAATACGATAGAAGCTTTTACACGAATTTCATTGGCATCAGCAATCGGCTGCTGATCTTCATTCAGATAATAGGCTCCGGCCTTATCCACGTGCACCACGAAGGGTTCAGCCCGATCCTCTGCGACCGGCTGGGCATCGGCCTTGGGCAGCTCGATCCTGACACCCTCCATCATCAAAGGGGCGGTCACCATAAAGATCACCAGGAGCACCAGCATGACGTCGATATACGGTACAACGTTGATCTCGCTCATCTGCCGTTTACTTCGGCGCCGCGCCACAAGCATGACTTGCCCCCGCCCTGCTCAGGCCCGCCTTTTCACGCCCAGCGCCTGCCGGTTCACGATACTCAGGAACTCTTCGACGAACACCTCGTAACGGGCAATCAAAGACTCGGCGGTATTGGAAAATCGGTTGTACGCAATGACCGCTGGAATGGCCGCAAAAAGTCCCATGGCTGTCGCAATCAGCGCCTCGGATATCCCAGGTGCCACGGTCGCAACCGTAACCTGCTGCAAAGCACCCAGGGAGCGAAAGGAGTTCATAATGCCCCACACTGTACCGAACAACCCGACGTAAGGACTGGTTGAGCCGACGGTAGCCAGGAACGATAACCGTGACTCCAGGACCTCAATTTCACGACTGAGCGCAACCCGCATCGCCCGGTGTACGCCATCGACCAATTCGGGCCGGTCGATGGTTCCGTTGCCGGCCAGACGGTTGTATTCACGGTATCCGGCGACGAAGACGCTGGACATACCCAGCGGGTCTGCACCTTCTTCGGTGTAACGCCGGTAGAGTCCATTGAGCTCTCCTCCAGACCAGAACTCGGAATCAAAATCATCCGACTGCTGGCGCATATTCTTCAGTGTTGATGCCTTGGTGAAGATCACGATCCAGGACACCAACGACACGATGATCAGCAAAGCCATCACGAGCTGCACCAGCAGGCTGGCCTCGAGCATCAGCTCAAGAATAGAAATCGTCTCGTTGCTCATAGTGAGCTTGATAGCGTCACTCATGACAGGCTAGAGCTCCTTGCGAATCCCATCAGGGATGGGTTTGGGTTTCAGCGAATCGACATCCACACAAGCCAGTCGGACCTGAGCGATACAAAGTACTTCCCCGGCCAAGGTCACCGTTTGCTCCAGTTCGACACTGACACGACGTACTCTTGTGAGACTCACAGACACCTCCAGATTGTCGCTCAGCCGGGCCACTCTAAGAAAGTCCAGGTGGATTTCCCGCACCGTG
>CAZEKE010000033.1:0-4578 GCA_964512815.1 uncultured Acidiferrobacteraceae bacterium | reverse complement strand
GATGCGGTGTTCGCCTTCGCCGCAATGGATCCAGCACATCAGAACCGCAGCCTTGAATTTGTCGAACAGAGCAGACGGTGCGATCCGCAGGATTTCGGTATCGGGTGGGGCGATCCTTTGTTGTGGGACGATTGCGATCCTGGCATTGTCGACACCGTCGAAACAGCCCTAGCAGAACTCTCCCGAAAGGGCGTGCGGCAATCCGAGGTCGAGATTCCGGAAGTCGCTCAGGCGGTCGAGTTACTCAGGGCCGGCAACGTCACCGCGGTGGAAATCCATGAGTTCCTGTCCTCCGAGATGCCTGCGTGGAGGGAGACCCTGGACCCTCTTGTTGCACCACGGATTCTCGGCGGGTCTGACGCGAAAGCGACGGAATACCTAGCGCGCCGCCGGCAGATCGCGCAACTGCAGACCCGGGCGAACCAGAGATTCGGTGTCTGTGATCTCATTGCCAGCCCCACAGTACCGATTACACCACCGAGGCTCGCCGATGTTGAGCATATCGATCACTATTCACCGCTCAACCTGATGGCGCTACGCAACACTTGCTCGGGCAACACGCTGGGCCTGTGTTCGATTACGCTGCCGGTCGGACTCGACGCTGCCGGTATGCCGGTCGGCCTGCAGCTGATGTCTCCGCACGGCAGCGAAGAAAAGCTGCTGGCCGCGGCCTTATGTATCGAGCGCCTGATCGGCAGTTCGGCCGAACGGCTTGGCCGCCCTCCGATGATCTCAGAATGAATCCCGATGGGTAGGGACAAAAACACACGTGCGCCGATCGGTGTCCGACTTCACCGCCGGGATTCCCTCTACAGCGGCTTTCTGGATGTTGACCTCTACGAGGTTTCCCATGAACTTTACGGCGGAGGCTGGAGCGAGATTCTGGTCCGTGAAGTGATGCACCGCAAAGAGATTGCCGCCGTGCTGCCCTTTGACCCTGTCCGGCAGGAGGTCGTGCTGATCGAACAGTATCGGATCGGAGCCTGGGCTGGTGACTGGCCCCATCCGTGGCTGCTGGAATGTATTGCGGGCGTGATGGAAGCCGGCGAGAGCGCCGGCGAGGTCGCCCTGCGGGAATCCGAAGAAGAAGCCAACTGCCGGGTCCTGGAACTGGAACTGATCGCGCGGTTCTTCACCACGCCTGGTGGAAGTTCGGAACTGGTCAACCTTTTCTGCGGGCGCGTCGATGCCACCGGTGTCGGAGGGATTCACGGCCTGGCTGACGAAGGCGAGAACATCAAAGCCTCGGTGTGGCCGCTGTCCGATGCACTGTCACTTGTTGAAGACGGACGGATCTGTAATGCCAAGACGCTGATCGCCTTGCAGTGGCTGGCACTCAATCATCCCCGGCTAACTTCCAACTGGGGCGCGGCCAACAAGTAAACCACACCGGAAAATGACTGCGCGCGACGGTGCCGCGCAGCCCGTCCTGAAACGGCCTCACCCGTGACCCGAAACCCAAGCTCAGCGCGGCTGATCTCCCCGTAATGCCTGGGTTTCAACCGCATCCAGGTTGCCGTCGGGCTGTAACTTGACGCGATAATGCTCCTCGGCACTTTGCCGGGATACGAGTCCGTTCTTGACGTCCCGTGCAACCTTCTCAGGATCGCGTGCGACCGGGTCACCGAACCCCCCGCCACCAGCAATTTCAAGAACCAGAGAATCGCCGGCCGGCACATGCTGCTGGCCTTTGGGTCGAAGTGCTCCCCCGGAGCCCAAATAGACCTTGCCCGGGCGACCGTCGTGACCCCCGTTGCGACCACGCGGTGCATTGTCCACACGTTCGTACATGGCGAGCACGTCGAACGGAATGCCATCGATCCCGCCAATCTCAATCACTTGTCCGCATCCACCACGATGGGTCCCGGGTCCACCCGAACCTTCCCGGAACTCTTTGCGCCAGAAGACCACCGGTGAAATCGCCTCTGTGGCTTCGACCGGGATGCCGCGAATACCGCTCGGGAAAGCCGTCACACTCAGACCGTCTTTGGTCGGTCGTGCACCCATGCCCCCGGCGTTGAAATGGAGTAGATCGAAGGCCGGAATTTCGCCATCGTAGTCGGCTGCCCCCTCGACCGCTGGACCACCTCTGAGTTGCACGTTCCACAGCGATGCCGATCCTTCGGCCTGGCAACCCGAGTCGAGCACTTGGTGCAGACATCCCAGCACCGTGTCGGGCAGAAGATGGCCGATGATATGCCGAGCGGCAACGGCGAACGGTCGCTGAACGTTCAGAATGCAGCCCTCAGGTGCAGAAAAAGTGATCGGCAGCAACGACCCGTAGTTGTTCGGAATATCGGGCGCAACTGAGCACTTTACGCCAAAACAGGTATAGGCTTTGGTGTAGTTAAGCACCACGTTGATTCCAAAGTTACTGGCCGGTGACGTGCCACCGTAGTCCACATGAATGAAATCGTCGCCGACCGTCAACTCAGCCGCAAGCGTCACAGGCTGGTCGTAACCGTCCATCGTGACACTGTTGGAATATTTACCGTTCCGCAGCTTGCTGATTCTTTCGATCGTTGCAAGTCTCGAATTCTCGATGATGAATTCACCGAGCTCCTCTAGGTCATCTTCTCCAAATTCGGCCAGCATCCGCACCAACCGCTCACTGCCGATATCATTGGCACCGGCGAAGGCGTAGATATCACCGATAACCTGGCGAGGCTCGCGAACATTGGTTTGCAGAATATCCATAAGCACTTCGTTTACCTGACCTTTTCGGAACAGGTGCATAACCGGGATATTCACACCCTCTTCAAAAACCTGGTTGGCATCCGGACCGAATCCCCGTCCACCGATGTCAACGACATGGCAGGTATTGGCAAACAAGCCGACCACTCTGCCGCGGTGAAACGTTGGGGTCACGACAGTGACGTCGTGCAGGTGACCAGATGTTTTCCAGGGATCGTTGGTGATATAGACATCACCAGGCTCCATGGTGTCGACCGGATATTTGGCGATGAAATGGACGATGGCCTCTGCCATGGCGTTGATATGGCCCGGCGTTCCTGTCACCGCCTGGGCAAGCATTCGTCCCTGGTTGTCGAATACAGCGGCGGCCAGATCACCTGCTTCACGAACACTCGTTGAAAAGGCTGTTCGTACCAGCGTCTGGGCTTGCTCCTCCACCACAGAGATCAACCGATTCCACATGATCTGTTTGCGGATTGATGATACTCCGGTAGCTGAGCTCATGTTTCTTTCCCCTGTGTTTCCCTGGCTTCCAGGACAATGAATTCCGAACGAATAACCCTGGCACGAAAACGCGTCGACACCACCGTAGCCGTGTCTTTTTCAACGATCACCGCTGGACCATCGATTGCATGGCCAGGCTTGAGGGTGGATCGATCAAAGACCAGTGCCTGTTCGAACTCCCCCCGGTCAGCGTTCATGAGCATGCGCTGACCGATCGGTTTGGCTTCGGCCAGTTCTTCCAAATCATCGAGATTCAGCACCTCTTCCTGGCGCAGTGTCGTGACGAGCAGTGTCCATGTGAGTATTTCGACTTCCAACCCAGGAATGGTTCGCTCGTATAGACGATGATACTCCTGTTCAAAAGCGACCTGCAGCATCTCACGTGAATCGTCGTCGAGCTGGTCCTGCCTGACCACCACAGGTATTTCGACACTGACCTCGTGTCCCTGCCCCATGTAGCGCATGAATGCAGTCCGAGTTTCCTTCGTTTCCTGGCCTCCCGCACCCAGGTTGACGACGCCGTAGGCCTCATCCCGCATCGCCTGGATCAGCTGATTGGTCTGTGTAATATCGAGCTGATCGAGTCTCTGGTAGTGGCTGCGAATGACCTCATAAGCCACGGGTGCACGTAGAAACCCCAGCGCTGACCCGACACCGGCACCTGGTGGAATGACGATCCGGTCAATATTGAGTTTCTCGCCCAGTCTAGAAGCGTGAATAGGCGCAGCACCCCCGAAGGCAACCAGCGCGCGTTTTTCTATATTCTTGCCACTCTCTATCGCGTGCACGCGCGCAGCATTGGCCATGTTCTCATCCACGATCTCAGAAACCCCCATGGCCGCGTAGGCCGTCTCGAATTCCATTCGTTCGCCGATTACGCGATCCAGGGCCTGTCCGGCAGCTTCCGCATCGAGCCGCATGGAACCGCCGGCAAAGTTGTCGGGGTCGATTCTTCCCAGCACGACATCGGCATCGGTCACTGTAGGTGCCTCTCCACCGCGCCCATAGCTGGCCGGTCCAGGCTCTGACCCCGCACTCTCCGGACCGACACTGATCCGCTTCATGGCATCCACCCCGGCAATCGAGCCACCGCCGGCCCCGATCTCGACCATCTCTATGACCGGAATCTTGAGGGGAATACCGCTACCTTTGAGAAACCGGTACTCTCGGGCGACCTCGAAAAAGCGCGAGGTCTGGGGCTGTCCCTCATCAATCAGGCAGATCTTTGCCGTCGTACCACCCATGTCGTAGGACAGCACCTCAGACAAGCCGAGCAGGTTGGCAATATGACTACTGAAGATGGCACCCCCGGCCGGACCCGATTCGACCAGCCGCACTGGGAAGCGGATCGCAGTTTCGAGCGTGGTGATCCCGCCACCG
>CAZEKE010000032.1:0-5849 GCA_964512815.1 uncultured Acidiferrobacteraceae bacterium | reverse complement strand
ACGACTGGCCTGGCCGACGATCTGATCGGTGGTATGGATGGCACCCGGTCGTCGGATGCGCGGAATAGCCTCCATCTCACTGACTTTCTCGAACAGCTTCATGCCGATCGGTGTGGTGCGGATTCTCAGCAATCGATGAAGCTCATCGACCAGTGCGCCCCAGTCGACGGTATTCTGATCTTTTGCAGTCTGGTCTTTCTCGCTCATATGCAGATGCCCTCCCGGGAGGTGAATTACGCTAGCTGAAAATAAGAGTTAACGGCCTACCGAGGTCAGATAGTCGTAAGCGCTTAAGGCGTGGCAGCGAACGATATGCAGGAAGGTTTCGATCTCCACGCACTCGTCGTAGGAGCCCATACCGGTCGGCGGCGGTCCGTAGACATAGGCCGGTACGTCACGGTATCGCCACAATCGGGCGTCGGTACCTCCCAGGCTGCCGATGGGTGCGGGTTCGTAGCCGCCCAGCGTATTGGCGTTGTTCTGCAGATACCTGACCATTTCGTGGTTGGGCTCGCACCAGCTCGGCGGACTGAAATTAATCTCACTCATCTTTGCCTGGGGGTAATTCTTAAGAACCTCCTCAACCACGCTGCTGACCTGTTCCTTTTCCACACCTACGGTCAAACGAATGTCGGCTTCGATGTGCACGTGGTCGGGCACCATATTGACCTTGAGTCAACCCTGGACCAGACCGATGTTGAGAGTTACACGCGGCACGGTATCAGCGGCACCGGTACCCATGGCCCGGTCCATCTGGTCGCGCGCCTGATCGAGCGCACGGGACACGCTGTCCGGCATATTGGGCTCGATATTGGTCACGACTTCCAGATCGTTGATCAGTGCAGCGGCTATTTTGGTAGCGCTCTCGGTATGGTGTGTGTAGGCCCCGTGAGCGCCCCGGGTATGGATATCGATCTGGAGCCACAAAGGTCCTTTTTCGCCGAATCGGACCGTGTAAGGACTTGACGGTTCACCATTGAGGCAACAATCGCCGTGTACTTCCGGGTGGTGTTCGTGAAGGTAGCGGGCCCCCCACGGACCGACTGTTTCCTCATCCGAGACACAGGTGAGGGTGAGACGGCCGGTAAGTTTTTCCTGGATGCGGTGGAGGTAACGGAAAGTAAAGATCGAAGCCGTGGTGCCGCACTTCATGTCCGCGCTGCCGCGGCCCCACACTTTGCCATCTGCCACTTTGCCGGTCCACGGTCCGTGGGTCCAGCGATCGTCGTTTTCGTCTACCGGAAAGCAATCAATATGCCCATTCAGAACCAAATGCTTTCCGGGATTGGCACCCTCAAAGGTGCCCACCACATTGGCCATGTCGGGTTGCGGGTCTACGAGTCGATAGGGCAGCTGCTCCCGGTCGAGAAAATCCGTGATGTGCTTAACCGCGACCGTTGTGTCGCCTGGTGGGTTCGGTGAGGCCGCCGCCACGAAATCACTGAGAAACCCAATCAACTCATCTCTATCTGACTCGATCCAGTCTAGAAGCTGTTTTTTTTCGTTGCTCATTTCGGCCATCGGTCCGTCCTCTTCTTATCCCAGTTGACTCGAGTATAGGACGAACAAATGCCTGGGTGGCAAGGTTCATTCCCTCTTTGGTCCACGAGATCCCCAGTCCCGACGAATGACACGACGAAGACTTTCCCAGCAGACACGATGCGGCTGAAATTGGTCCCCAAATCCGGGAACCCGAGCGCCAGTCGATCAGGTGATATTTGTGCTACAGTAATCGATGATGTGTAACGTGGTTAAATCTGGGAGGAAAGATATGAATAAAAGTAATCTCCTTTCTCATTGGAAGGAAGGTGGAATCAAGCTGCTTGGTGCACTCGCTGCGGCGATTGTTCTCACACCCGCACCATCATGGGGTGCCGGGACACTCAACGTTTATAACTGGGCTGAGTACATTGGCGAAACGACCATTGCGGATTTTGCCAAGGAGTACAACATAGAGGTCACTTATGACAATTACGACTCGGTTGAGATGGCGGACTCTAAACTTGTCACCGGCAACTCCGGGTATGATGTTGTCAGTCACAGTGGATCAGCTATCGGGCGGCTGATTCCAGCCGGGATTTTGCACCCGCTTGATAAATCGAAGTTATCTAATCTCAAACATATGGCGCCTGAGGTAATGGCTCAGTTGTCAGCCAACTGGGATCCGGGCAATCAGCACGTCGTGCCGTACATGTGGGGCACGCATGGTGTCACCTACAACAAGGAAGAAGTGCTGAAGGTCCTGCCAGATGCTCCGATTGGATCAATGGACCTGATTTTTAAGCCCGAAAACATGGAGAAGCTGGCCCAGTGCGGGGTTTCTTTTCTGGATTCTCCAACCGACATCATGCCGATGGCACTGGCGTATCTTGGACTGAACCCGTCTTCGACGGACAAGGCGGACTATGACAAGGCTGCAGATATGCTTCTGAAAGTGCGGCCCTACATTAAGACATTCGACAATTATGCTTACCAGAGAATGCCGAATAAGGAGTTCTGCGTTTCAGTGACCTGGGGGCCTGATGGATTACTTGCGATGTCAGGTGCAGAAGAAGCCAACACCGGCGTGGTGCTCGATTTCTTTCACCCGCCCGGCCAGGGGGCAGCAAATATCTGGGTCGACGGCTGGATTATTCCTGCGGATGCCAAGAACCTGGAGAACGCGTACCTTTTTCTGAACTATATGATGCGCCCGGAAGTTGCCGCCAACGACAGTAACTACACCTGGTATGCGACGGCCAACAAAGATGCGGTAACGCTCATTGATCCTGCCGTGACGGGCAGTCCAGCTGCTTTCCCGTCACCCGAATCGGTCGCAAAGATGTATACCCTTGCGGTGGTTCCACCAAAGATCGAGAAAGCGCGAACCCGCGCCTGGACAAGGTTCAAATCCGGGAACTAGCCCACTGACGATGC
Organism: uncultured Acidiferrobacteraceae bacterium; assembly: GCA_964512815.1. Taxonomy (GTDB): domain Bacteria; phylum Pseudomonadota; class Gammaproteobacteria; order Arenicellales; family UBA868; genus UBA9619. The sequence continues at coordinate 2,933 of CAZEKE010000032.1, read as the reverse complement.
TCTTGTCGGGCTCCCCACCCAACTCTGGGGAGCCGGCTTGGGTTCCTCAATCAGTCATCGCTGGCGGAGGTTCTGGGACCGTCTATGCCGCATATTGTCAAGCCATCTGCTGAATCTATGGCCGATCGCGGTTCGGAGCCGTTTATCCAAGTTGAGGGAGTCGTCAAGAAGTTTGGTGAATTTACTGCGGTAGATAACGTCGATCTGGAAATTTACCGGGGCGAACTCTTTTCGATCCTGGGAGCTTCCGGCTGCGGCAAGACCACTCTTCTCCGTATCCTCGCTGGTCTTGAGAGTCCATCGTCCGGTAGGGTATTTGTCGATGGTGTAGATATCACGAATCTACCTCCGTACGAGCGTCCGGTGAACATGATGTTTCAGTCGTATGCGCTTTTCCCTCACATGAGCGTCGCTCACAATGTGGCCTATGGGCTGAGGCGAGATGGCGTCGCGAAGCCCGAAATTCGAAAGAGGGTTGACGAGATTCTGGATATGGTCGAGCTTTCGGATCTGTCCAAAAGAAAACCGCACCAGCTTTCCGGTGGCCAACGTCAGCGAGTGGCCTTGGCCAGAGCTCTGGTTAAGCAACCCAAGGTACTGCTTCTTGATGAACCATTGGCTGCATTGGATAAGCGGCTTCGGGAACAAACACAGTTTGAACTGATGCGTATTCAGGACCAGTTGGGAGTGACCTTTGTGGTGGTCACGCACGATCAGGGCGAGGCGATGACGCTTTCTGACCGAATTGCGGTTATGGATCGTGGCCGCTTTATTCAGGTTGGGACGCCATCGCGACTCTACGAATTCCCCAAGAACCGGTTCATGGCCAACTTCATTGGTTCGGTGAACATGTTGGCAGGCCATGTGGTTAATACTGACGGAAGATTCTGCACACTTTATACGTCGTCGCACGACAGTCGATTTGAAGTGGAGTATCCGGAGCAGCTGGAGGAAGGTACAGCCGTCTGGTTGGCGGTCAGGCCGGAGAAAATCAGGATAGAACTGGACTCTCCTACTGCAGACGTCCCCAATCGGATTTCGGGTATCGTGGATGACATTGCCTATACCGGACATATGTCGACTTACCGGGTGAGGGTCGGGTCCGGGGATGTCCTTGAAGTGACCCATCCCAATCAGAGTCGTGCCAAGGACGGGCAGCTCGTGGCGGATTGGGGTGATACGGTACATCTTTGTTGGGACCCTTCAGATGCTGTACTTTTTTCCGAATAACTAGCCGACGTGCAGTAACGTGAGCCCGGGCCGGATACCGTCAGCCGACTTGGTGAGACAACTCACAGTGAGGCTCGCAGTGTCGTGGCGTGACGCCATGATCGCGATTCCGTTTTTCTGGTTACTGGTTTTTTTCCTGGTTCCTTTCCTGATTGTTCTCAAAATCAGCGTTGCAGAATCACTCATCGCGAGTCCGCCGTTCTCTTCATTGTTCGAATTACTGGGCGACGGCACGGTGACGATGCGCCTGGTTCTCGAGAATTACGCTTATCTCTGGGAGGACCCGCTATACATCAAGACCTATCTGAACTCGATCAGAATCTCGACCATTTCAACCACATTGTGTCTATTAATAGGTTATCCGATCGCTTACGCGATAGTTCGCTCGAGCCCAACGGCCCGGTTCGTGCTGTTGATGCTGATTATCCTGCCTTTCTGGACCTCGTTCCTGCTACGGGTGTATGCATGGATGGGCCTTCTGTCAGATCAGGGCACGATCAACAATTTTCTGATCTGGCTTGGCTTGATCGATCGACCGGTACGTCTGATGTACTCAGAATTGGCGGTACACATCGGTATCGTCTATTCCTATTTGCCCTTCATGATATTACCGCTCTACGCCAATATGGAAAAACTAGATATTTCTTTGATTGAAGCATCCGCCGATCTTGGCGCCCGTCCGGTGATCACATTTCTGACCGTGACACTGCCCTTGACGGTTCCCGGAATGGTCGCGGGTTCATTGCTGGTGTTTATTCCGGCAACTGGCGAATTCGTGATTCCTGATCTGCTCGGAGGCGGCAACGTGCTGATGATAGGACGGGTCCTGTACAACGAATTTCACGCGAACCACGATTGGCCTGTTGCCTCGGCGGTTGCCATCATGCTTCTGGTGCTGCTTGTCGTCCCGATGATGATCTATCAGCACATTCAATCAAAGCAGACCAAAGCCTAGACTATGAGACGTCAACGCTCAGTGTTCCTGTTGTCAGTGCTGAGTTTCGGTCTCGCGTTCCTGTATGTGCCGATGGCGATACTGATCATTTACTCCTTTAATTACTCAAAACTCGTTCCCGTCTGGGGAGGATTTTCGACCCGTTGGTACCGTGTGCTCTTTGAGAGCGAAGAGGTCTGGTCGGCACTGACTTTGAGCCTCAAGATCGCATCAGTGAATGCGACTTTTGCCACATTGCTTGGTGCGCTGGCCGGAATCAGTCTCGCGCGCGCGGGTCGTTTTCGAGGTCGTACATTGTTCGCCGGGATGGTATCGGCGCCCCTGGTCATGCCAGAAGTTATCACTGGCCTCTCGTTACTTTTGTTGTTCATAACATTGGGTAACCTCATCGGCTGGCCGACCGAGCGGGGGATGACGACGATCACCATTGCCCATATCACGTTTTCTCTCGCCTATGTTGCGGTGATTGTGCAGTCGCGACTGGCGGGTGTGAGCCAGGATCTTGAGGAAGCCGCGCAGGACCTGGGTGGAAAGCCATTCCGGGTATTGATCGATATCACTCTGCCGCTGCTGATGCCCGCGCTGGTTGCGGGCTGGCTGCTGGCGTTTACGCTTTCCCTGGATGACCTCGTCATCGCGAGTTTTGTGTCCGGCCCGGGCTCAAACACCTTGCCGATACTGATTTATTCCAGGATACGACTGGGGCTTCGCCCGGATATTAACGCTCTCGCCACCATGATCATTCTCA
>CAZEKE010000031.1:0-3777 GCA_964512815.1 uncultured Acidiferrobacteraceae bacterium | reverse complement strand
CCCGCCGATCTGATGCTCCCCGCAGTGGGTCAGGGGGCCCTGGGGGTCGAATGTCGAGAAGAGGACGAACAGACTAATCGCTTGCTGGTAAAACTGGACCACCCGCTGACCAGAGTACGGGTTACCGCCGAGCGGGCCGTTAATGAAGGGCTGGACGGTGGTTGCCATCTACCGGTGGCGGCTTATGCTGAAGTCGTCGGGGATAGCCTCCGTGTCAGGGGCCTAGTTGGTCGGCCCGATGGGAGTACTGTTCTGACCGGAGAGGCCCAAGGAATACTGTACCAGGCCGAAGCGCTGGGTCACCGCCTGGCCGAAGACCTGCTGAAACGGGGTGCCTCCCGAATTCTGGAGGATTTCGATGGCAGCTGATCTTCATGGTCTGTCGATCCTTGTGACCCGGGCCATACACCAGTCGGATACCCTTTGTGCCCTCATTGAGCGACACTCCGGTGATGCGGTACGGTGCCCAGTGACTGTGATTGAACCACCCTCTGAGCACAGGAATCTGGAGCGGGATCTGGCGGCCGTAGGACACGCAAATATCGTGATATTTGTCAGTCCAAACGCGGTAGTGTTCGGACTCCGGCTCCTGCGCCAGCACAAGATCGGTATCCCCACCGGTGCTGAGGTGCTTGCAGTGGGCCCCGGTACTGCCAATCGACTGGCGGAGCGAGGCCAGGTGGTATCGGGTATCCCGGAGCATACCTTCAACAGCGAGGGGTTGTTGCAGTTGCCGCAGTTGCAATCGGTAAACGGTCGGCGGATCGTGATCTTCCGGGGCGAGGGAGGGCGTCGGATTTTGCACGACAGACTGATGGCGGCTGGGGCAGCGGTCGGCCACGTTGAGTGCTACCGTCGTACTCAGCCGGTAGAACTGGACAGCGATGTCTTGGACCGTTGGCGCAAAAGACAATTGGATGTCATCACTCTGACCAGTATCACAGCGCTGAAGAACCTGCTCGGATTGCTTGGCGAGGAGGATGGCCTGCTCCTGGAACGGACAACGATTGCAACCGTCAGTGAGCGCATAAAACAGCACTGCCGGGAGCGGGGGTGCCGAGGCACGATCCTGGTCTCTGACAAGCCAAGTGACGAATCCCTGCTTGAAGCCATAATCGGATGGGATACGCGTTTTCGAGGCCTGACTTCCGTCCCAGCCGAACAAAAAACTTCGAGCTGTTCCGCACAGGGCAGGCGATAAGCCCGTGGCGACCAAAGACGAACTGGTGGTCCCTGTCAGTAGAACACCTGAAAGGGACGAGCCGGTTTTCACAGAGAGCCCGCCACAATCTCGTGAAGAACCACCGGCAGGAACCTCTGGCGATCCATCTGATTCACGGGTAACCGAGCCAGGTCGGCGGATCAACTGGCTCCCGATCGCGGCTCTGGTCACTGCCGTGTTGGCACTCGCGCTCAGTGGCTACGCCTGGTATTCCATGGCCGTGACAGGCCGTATTGAAGTCGGGCGCCAGTTGAACCGGATGGAAAATGTGGCCTCAGCATCCGGTGTCCTGCTGGAGCGCCAGCAACAGCTCGCGCCCCAGCAGCTTGCTACCGTTCGCCGAATCGAAGAAGTCCTGAGAACGCAGAACGACAGGATCGTTGATCTTGAGCAGCGCATGAACAACTCACTGTCCGATCTGGAAGAAACCACTGAACGGGACCGTGAGGACATTGAACTGGAGTTGACCGCACTCGGCGCTGCACTGGAGAAGGTCGGCCTCGAAATCGGGACATCGGTCGATGATTGGATTCTGGAAGAGACCAGCCAGCTGTTGCTGCTTGCTGGGCAGCGTCTGGCATTATCGGCCGACATTGGACTGGCCCGCCGGGCTCTGGAACTTGCTGACCGGAAGCTACAGGACATTGCCGCGCCTGACATTCTGGCTGTACGCCGGCAACTGGCTCTGGAGATGACAGCACTCGACAGTGTCCCGAGAATCGATGTCGACGGTATCGTGCTGAAACTCTCTGCTCTGGCCGAACAGGTCGATAAACTGCCACTGAAGGGCGATTTGGATCGGCCGGACTGGGCAAAACCCAAGTTGCTGGCAGATCAGAAGACGGAATCAGGGGCCCTAGGTAATCTGAGCAAGACGATTCTGGACGACCTCGGAAAACTGGTTCGTGTACGCAAGGTCGATGAAACCAGTCCACCCAGGCTGGACAGTGCTCAGCGGTTTTTAGCCTTCGAGAACCTTCGCCTGCAACTCCTGACCGCTCAGCTCTCACTACTGCGCCAGCGACCCGATCTTTTTCGTGACAGCTTGGATAAGGCTGGCAGCTGGCTTGGGGATTATTTTGAGTCGAGTCCTGCGCTCAGTGAGTTCGCTACAGCGTTGGAGGACTTGAAGGCCCGCCAACTGATCGTCGAATTACCGGATATTTCTGGTTCCCGCAATGCCCTTCAGGCGCTCATCGTGGCACGGAGCCATTCTGAATGACGCTGATCGTCTTCGTGCTGCTGGTTCTCGCCATAGGAATCACACTGGCGCTGGTGGCACTCGAGGATCCCGGTTACGTACTGATCTCGCGGGCGCCTTACGAGATCGAGATCTCCCTGACTCTACTGGTACTGTTGTTAGGCGTCGGGCTGCTCGTCGCGTATCTGCTTATTAAACTGATCTGGAATATTGTCCGGGCTCCGCGCAACATTGGCCGCTGGAAGGAGAACCGACACCACACGCTGGCTACACGGGCTACGCTGGCCGGCTATTCAAGATTGATTGAAGGGGAGTGGGAGGAAGCCGAAGAGATTCTGACCCGGCGGCTGGGCTATGGAGCGACGCCCCTTCTGAGCAGCCTTGGGGCAGCCTATGCCGCGCAACAGAGGGGTGATTATGAGACGCGGGATGTTTACCTTACCCAGGCCCGTAAACTGGATCCAGATCACAGTGAAGCAGTTGAAATCACACGCGCCAGGCTGTTGGAGCGAGCAGGCCAGATAGACGAAGCCCGCGGTGTACTGGAGCAGTTACATGAGCAGGGTGTTCGGCGCCGAGCTGTGCAGGGGATGCTGGTCGACCTGTTACAGCGTCAGCAGGACTGGCCTGCTCTTGAGACCCTGTACAAGGACATCAAACGCTCCCGGGTCCTGCCGGAACAGGACCTTAAACGCCTGAACCGCGATCTCCAGGTCCGTTTGCTGACCGCCGACTCAAGGTCCGATGGTGGATCACTGGTCTGGTCCAAGCTGTCCCGGCGGGAACGGCGTGATCCGGTCCTGACAGCGATCCATGTCCGCAGCCTGATCGACAGCGGCAGTATGAAGCAGGCGGAAAAGATTCTGCGCAAGGCCATCGATCGAAACTGGAACGGTGATTTGATTCGTTTGTATGGTCATGTGCGCTCGGTGCCAATCCAGTCACAGTTGGAACATGCGATCCGGTGGCGCAAAAGTCACCCGGACGATCCTGATCTACTGATGACGCTCGCCAGGCTCCAGTTGGAACTCAAGGCACGCGACCAGGCACTCGCCCTTTTGGTTGAGGCTGCCCGCATGGGGGGCAATGGAGAGACTTACATGGAACTCGGCCTGCTGCTGGAATCGCTGGGTGAGAGCAGCAAGGCCCTGCAGTGTTACCGGCGGGGTCTGCAGCAGAACCAGTCGCCAAGCGTAGCAGCGCGATCCGAATCATCTCCTGAACTGCTGCCGGCGGTCATTGAGAGTACGTGAGGACGACTTTGGATCCTCTCCCGTTCAGTGCTCGATGACATCCGCGCCGAATTCAAAAGAGTCGTAGAACAAGCGGGTCTCGCTCAATCCGTTCGCTGCGA
>CAZEKE010000030.1:0-12847 GCA_964512815.1 uncultured Acidiferrobacteraceae bacterium | reverse complement strand
ACTTCGCGCCATTGGTCTGAGTCGGGCGGCGGATCCTTCATCTCGGTGATTACGGGCCATTGCTGTGCCAACTCGGCGTTGAGCGCCAGGAATTTCTGTTGATCCTCCGGCAGATCTTCTTCAGCGTAAATCGCATCCACCGGACACTCGGGCTCACACAGACTGCAGTCTATACATTCTTCGGGATCAATGACCAGGAAGTTGGGTCCTTCATGGAAGCAGTCCACTGGACATACCTCGACACAGTCGGTCAGTTTACAGCGTATGCATGAGTCAACGACAACGTAAGTCATAATGCGGCTCCGGGTTGTGCCAGGAAATCTGGTCTTAGCCTCATTTTACTCCAGCCGGGGTGTCTGTCGACAATCGATTTGGGAAACGATCCAGAACTGATACAGGGTTCGCGGGAGCATTTAGTTGGGCGGGTCCACCATCTGCTGCAACTCGAAGAGTATTGAAAGCGCTTGACGCGGACTTATCGAGTCAGTATCCAGGTCCCGGAGTCGTTCAATCGCGGGCTCCACGGTAGTTTCATTAGGGGTGGTAAATATCGGGACCTGGCGCGCGCTGTTATCGTCAGAAATGCGCTTATAACGTTTTTCCAGTTCGACCAGGCGCTCCATCGCATCATCAAGAACCAGCTCTGGCAGCCCTGCCAGACGAGCAACCTGCAGGCCATAACTCCTGTTCGCGGGGCCTGGTTTCAGCTGGTAAAGAAAAACGATACCGTTTCCATGTTCCACAGCATCAAGGTGTACGTTGATCATGCCCGGCGCCTGCGCTGGAAGGGCGGTCAGTTCAAAGTAATGGGTTGAGAACAAAGTGAAGCTGTTGATGTGGTTGGCAAGATTAAGCGCACAGGCGGAAGCGAGTGCCAATCCGTCGAATGTGCTTGTTCCACGGCCGATTTCATCGACAAGAACGAGGCTTTCAGCAGTTGCGTTGCGTAGGATATAGGCCATCTCGGTCATCTCGACCATAAATGTCGACCTACCACCCGCAAGGTCATCGGAGGCGCCGATGCGGGTAAAGATCTGTCTAACGGGTCCGATCCGAGTAGAATCCGCGGGCACAAAGCTCCCGGTATGTGCCAATAGCACGATCAGTGCAACTTGCCGCATATAAGTACTTTTCCCTCCCATGTTCGGTCCGGTGATCAGCAACATTCGTTCGAGCTGATCCAGATTCAGGTCATTGGCGATGAAAGTGTCGTTCTGGCTGTGCTCCACGACCGGATGCCGACCACCCGAGATGGCGAGCACCGAATCGTCGACCAGTTCGGGGCGACAAAAGCCAAGATGGTCCGCCCGGCGGGCCAGGTTGTTTAGCGCATCGGCTTCGGCGATTGCCCTGGCACCGGCCTGGAGCCGAGGAAGATCGGGTTGCAGAGTCTGAAGAAGGTCTTCAAAAAGAAACCGTTCGCGGGCCAGTCCTTTTTCCTTTGCGCGCAACACCCGGTCTTCATAGGTCTTGAGTTCTTCGGTGGTGTAACGCTCGGTATTTTTCAGGGTCTGCCGGCGGTGGTAGGCAGGTGGCACCTTAGCAGCCTGCGACCGGGGCACTTCAATGTAGTAGCCGTGTACCCGGTTGAACTGAACTTTGAGTGAACGAATACCGGAATTGGCCTGCTCGCGTTTTTCGATCTCGAGGAGTAAATCGTTGTCATCCAACTGAAGGGCCCTTAGATCGTCGAGCTCCGCGTCATAACCTTTCCTGATGACGCCTCCGTCTCGTACCATTGGAGCCGGTTCGTCCGCGATCGACCGTCGTAGGAGGTCGAGCACATGCGGCTCGGGCTTCGAACAGTTAGCCAGGTGGGTCAGACGTGCGCTGTCAGTTGCCCGCAGCTGATCACCCAACTCTGGGAGTGCTGCATAAGCGTTTCTCAACCGGACAAGATCGCCTGGTTTTGCTGTACCCATAGCGATTCTGGACAAGATTCGCTCAATGTCGCCTACTTTTCTCAGGCATTGATAGAGATTTTCTGCCTCTGCTCTTGGTAGTGCGGAGAGGGCATCGTGCCGTTCCGTCAGCTCGTGGCGGTTGAGCGTTGGTCCGGTCAGCCAGCGGCGCAACTGCCGGCTGCCCATCCCGGTCGCGCATTCGTCCAGAAGGGCCACCAGAGAAATTCCACCGGGAGAGTTAGAAGTCTCTATCTCCAGATTGCGCCGGGTAGCCCCATCCATGACCATTTGGTCATCAAATTGTCCGATTATTAGTGAGTTGATATGCGGTAGTTTGGTACCACGCAGGTCCTGAACGTATTGAACCAGTGCACCTGCAGTGGCAGTCGCAGCCGGGTGGTCCGGGCAGCCGAAAGCACTGAGATCGTGCGTGCCTAACAGTTCCTGCAGGCGGGCACTCGCGCGGTCAAGATCGTAGTACCACGACGGGATAGCACGGCGCGGCAATTCAACAATAGCCGGGTAATCGTCGTCTCCGGAGCCATCGGGATACAGCAGTTCGGCCGGCTGAAGGCGTTCCAGTTCTTCCCGTAACACCTTGATGTCCGGTAGTTCCTGTGCTTCAAAACGACCACTGGATAACTCCAGCGTTGCTACTGCGTACTTCCCATCGTCGATCCAGGCGGCTGCGACACAGTTTTCGCTTCTTTCATCCAGTAAATCTTCTTCGAGTAATGTTCCGGGGGTGACTATTCGGACGACCTTACGCTCAACCGGCCCTTTGCTCTTTGCCGGGTCTCCGATCTGTTCGCAGATCGCAACAGACTCTGCTTGCCTTACCAGCTTGGAAAGGTATTGATCGACGCTGTGGGCCGGTACTCCCGCCATTGGAACCGGCTGGCCGGCCGATTTACCCCGTGCGGTCAAGGTGATATCCAATAACCGGGATGCTTTCTCAGCATCTTCGTAGAAGAGTTCGTAGAAATCCCCCATTCGGTAGAACAACAGGATGTCCGGGTGGGTGGACTTGATGCGCAGGTACTGACGCATCATGGGTGTGTGCGCCGCCAGGTCCTTGTCAGGGTGAAGGGGCATCTTCAAAATGGTCAGGTATGGTGTCTGGCAATCGTGCGTAGAAACTCATTAAAGATTCGGGGGTTCGCTGTAACGACATTACCGGTATCGAGAAAATCCTGGCTTCCTTCGGGGTCAGATATCAGGCCCCCCGCCTCCCGGATGAGCAGTGCTCCCGCTGCCATGTCCCATGCTTCCAGTCCAAATTCCCAGAACCCATCCATGCGCCCTGCTGCGACATAGGCGAGGTCAAGGGCAGCTGAACCGGTGCGACGGATTCCAGCTGAACGCCGAGTTAGTGTCCTGAACATCTTGGTCCATTGATCCAGGCGATCGAGCTCCCTGAAGGGAAACCCCGTGCCCAGAAGCGCTGTCTCGAGTTTGGCGCACTGACTGACGCGGATACGCCTTTCATTCAACTGTGCCCCCTGGCCGCGGCTCGCGGTAAAGAGTTCGTTTCGCAGCGGGTCATAAACGACACCATGTTCAATCGTCTGCTTCTTGAGAACAGCAATCGATACAGCGAACTGGGGGAATCCATGGATGAAATTGGTCGTGCCGTCCAGAGGGTCGATCACCCAGGTATATTCGCCCCCTTCGCGTTTTCCGCTCTCCTCGGCCAGCACCCCGTGTTCCGGGTAAGCTTTAAGCAGGATCTCCAGAGCGATTTCCTCGGCTTCAGTGTCCGCCTGACTGACATAATCATTGCGAGCCTTCCGGGTAATCTCGATGCGGTCCAGACGATCGTAGTGCATTAGAATGATCCGTCCCGACTGACGGGCAGCCCGAACAGCAGTGTTCAGCATGGGATGCATCTGATTTGTCTCGGTTAAGGGTTGTTTCCATCGACCGGTTGTATAGACCGGACACTAATTGGTTTTCCAGAGTGTCGGAAATTGGTACCACCAATGGTAGTCTAACGGTGAAGGACTGATTCCTGAATGTGCTTATTATCCGCCCATGTATCTCGATAAAGTGAGGATTGTTCTGGTTCGCACCACCCACCCAGGGAACATCGGTGCTGCGGCACGGGCAATGGCCAACATGGGGCTTAACCACCTTTATTTGGTGCAGCCCCGTACTTTCCCGTCAGCGGAAGCTACCGCAAGGGCCGCGGGGGCAGATCGGCTGCTGCGCACCGCAAAAGTCTGCGCGACTTTGGACGATGCGATTGCCGAATGTGGGCTGGTTGTAGGCAGCACAGCCCGGCAGAGGACGGTGCGTTGGCCTGCGTTGGAACCTGAATCAGCTATGGCATTGGCTTACACAGAGGGCCAGACTGGTAATGTTGCGCTGGTATTTGGACAGGAAGCCAGCGGCTTGACCAATGATGAACTCGATCGATGTCAGGTTCATGTCCGCATTCCTGTGGACCCGGCATTTCCATCGGTCAATCTTGCCGGGGCCGTGATGGTTCTGGCCTACGAATTGAAAAGAGCACAAAGTCATTCTGAGGAAGGCGTCCTGGAGCAGGGTGGAACGGATTCCCCGGAATCAGCAACCGAACCGCTCGCGACAGCGGAGAATGTGCGAGGTTTCTTTGTTCATCTCGAAATTGTGCTCAGAGAAATCGGATTTCTCAAAAACCCTTCGGAAAAGCTTCTCAGAAAGGTCAAAAGAATATTCAGCCGAACACCATTACTCGAAGACGATATTAATATCCTTCGAGGCGTGTTGAGCGCAATCCAGGGCCGTAAGGCCCAGAGCGGAGCCGCAAAGCGGATTCGGTAAAAAGATCAGGAATTTGGTAAAATCGGGGCTATCATGTTGCCGGTCCTATCAACATTGATCGATCGGCCAGAAGAGACGCTACCAGAATCATAAAGTAAGCAACGGGTGCACGAACAATGGCGATAACACTTACCGAAGCTGCTGCTAGCCGGGTGCGAAACTATTTGAGCAACAGGGGCCGGGGGGAAGGCCTGCGCTTGGGAGTAAAGACCACGGGTTGTTCCGGGCTCGCCTACGTTGTTGATTATGCCGATGAAGTGGGTGATCAGGACACGGTTTATACCAGCCGGGGAATCAAAGTTATTGTGGCAGATGACAGCCTCAAATATCTTGATGGTACAGAGATCGATTATGAGGAAGACGGGCTGTCGGCTACCTTCAAGTTTCGAAATCCGAACGTTGCCGACGAGTGCGGCTGCGGCGAGAGTTTTACTGTCGATTAAACCAGCTATTTCCACGCAAATCCGCTGGTTTGTTCTGGGAGGGCGCGGTGGCGCCCTTTTCTTGTGAAATGACTGAATTGTCAGCCGCTACGAATTCCGGGTCTGTCAACAGCATTTTCTCGGCTGGCGGCCGCAGCGCGGCGGTCAGTACTCTGGGCTGCAAGGTGAACACCTATGAGTCGAACCTCATCGCCCAGGGTCTGAGCAAACAGGGCTGGTCCCTGGTTGATGACCGCAAACCCGCTGATCTTTATTTCGTAAATTCCTGCACCGTGACGGCAGAAGCCGACAGGCAGACACGGCAACAGGTCAGAAGGCTGCTGAAAAGAAATCCCGATGCTATCGTTGTCGTGACGGGATGTTACGCGCAGATGAACCCTTCAGCGTTGGCAGATATAGAAGGTGTTCGTCTCGTCGTGGGTAATGATCATAAGCTTTCAATACCTGAGATCTGCCGTGATCTCGTTCCAGACAGTAACACCGAAGTGTTGGTGGACCGGGTTGATGATGCCGTCTGCGGTGAAGGCGAGCTGTTATCGGGGTTCGGCGGTCGCTGCCGGGCCTTTGTCCAGGTGCAGCAGGGATGTGACCAGTCGTGTACCTTCTGTGTAATACATCAGGCGCGAGGTCCCAGCCGTTCGTTTAGATCTGAGCAGGTCCTGTCGCAGGTCACGAAATTGATAGGGGCGGGTTACCGAGAAATCGTGATCTGCGGCGTCGATCTGGGCGCCTATGGCACAGATCTTCCGGGTGGAACGAGCCTTGAAACGGGGCAGGGACTTGTCCGGCTGCTCGAAAGCATCAGGGCAATACCCGGAGATTTTCGAGTCCGAATCAGTTCAATTGATCCCATACATATCAGCAGCGACCTGCTTCGGCAGATGGCTGACGATCCGCGAATCTGCCCCTATCTTCATGTCTCGATACAAAGCGGCAACGGCCTGATACTCAAGCGGATGAAGCGCCGTTATGATCCTGACCATCTGTATGACTGCCTCTCGGCAGCCCGGGATCTGATCCCGGACCTGATGCTGGGTGCCGATCTGATGGTGGGTTTTCCTACAGAGTCAATCGATCAATTCGGTGATACCCTGGCGGCGATCCATGACTTAAATATCTCGTTTCTACATGTTTTCAGTTACTCATCAAGAGAGGGAACGCCAGCAGCGAGGATTCCACGGCAGGTCGTTCGTGTCGAACGGCGTCGACGGGCGGAAGTGCTACGGGCGGCTGGCAGAAGGATTCTGGATCAAAACCTGGAGTGTTGGCAGGGCCGCAGATCGGTGGTTTTGCTGGAGCAGCCGACCGGTCAGAATGGGAAAGAATATAACGCCCGACTTGCGAATTACATACCGGTCAAAGTCGATTCGGGCAACCGATCCCCGGGTCAGTTTCTAGAGGCAGAGATTTGCGGTGCCGAAAACGGTTGTCTAATTGCCGAGGCTACAGGCAGGTAATAAAATTAAGAAGCCGCTCCAGCTGGTAACAACTGGCGTCCCGGCTGTAATAGCCCTAGCAGCCCCCGTTTTGTCGCAACCGGGATGAATTACACTCAGGGTTACACTTGATCTACCCATCAGAGGACCACTATATGCCACTTGAAAGGACTCTTTCTATTGTCAAACCCGATGCCGTTGCAAAGAACATCGTCGGCAAGATTTATGAACGATTCGAGTCTGCAGGTTTGAGCATCATCGCCTGTCGCATGACCCACCTGAACCGAGAACAGGCAGAGGCTTTCTACGCAGTGCACAAAGAGCGCCCGTTCTACCAGGAGCTTGTGGAATACATGACATCCGGGCCCGTAGTGGTCCAGGTGCTAGAGGGGGAAGACGCCATTCAGAAGAACCGAAAGGTGATGGGGGCGACCAATCCGGAAGAGGCTGAAGCGGGAACGATCCGGGCTGACTTTGCGGAGTCGGTACAGGCCAATGCTGTGCACGGCTCAGATGGACCGGATACCGCACGGACAGAGATCGCGTTTTTCTTCGACAAAAACCAGATCTGCCCGAGGTAGTGACGTTTTGGGTGAAAACCAGAGACTGAATCTTGTCGGTATGGATCGGAAAGCCATGCAGGACTTCTTTACGACGCTCGGGGCGCCCGAATTTCATGCGCGGCAGGTTCTGCAGTGGATTTATCAACGTGGCGTCTGTGACTTTTCTGCAATGACTGATCTCAGTAAGAAGTTACGAATCCAGTTGGATGAAATAGCCAAAATCAGCTTGCCGGAAGTGGTGTCAACCTCTTTGTCCAGTGATCGAACATGCAAGTGGCTATTCAGACTGGATGATGGCAACTGTATAGAGACGGTTTTCATTCCCGAAGAGGACCGGGGCACTTTGTGTGTTTCTTCACAGGTTGGTTGTGCCCTGAACTGCACTTTTTGTGCGACAGGGCGACAGGGCTTTAACCGCAACCTCGACTCCAGGGAAATCATTAGTCAGGTGCTGATCGCAAAAAGGCTTCTGCAGTCATCGGGACACGGCGAACGGCCCATCACCAATGTTGTGATGATGGGAATGGGTGAACCGCTGTTGAACTACCAGGATGTGACTTCGGCAATGCGTCTGATGTTGGATGATCTATCCTTTGGATTGTCCCGAAGACGGATCACTCTGAGTACGGCTGGTGTTGTTCCGGCCATAAAGAAGCTGGGCCGAGATTGTCCTGTCAGCCTGGCGGTATCGCTGCATGCGACTAACGACGAACTCAGAAACAAACTGGTGCCCCTGAACAAGAAATACCCAATTCAAGAACTACTGGAGGCGTGCAGGTCCTATCTTCAGGGAGAACGGCGACAGCGGGTAACTTTTGAATACGTCATGCTAAGGGGGGTGAATGACTCCAGGGAAGAGGCTCGTAAGCTGTGCCAACTGCTGGCTGATATACCAGCAAAAGTGAACCTGATCCCCTTCAATCCGGTACCGGGCATCGACTTAGAAGCGAGCGAGCCTGACGTTTTGGATACCTTCCGCGATACAGTTCTGTCTGCGGGAATCATGACTGTCACCCGGCGTACCCGAGGGGCGGATATTGATGCGGCATGTGGTCAGTTGGCCGGTCAGTTTCTGGACAGAACGAGGAGAAGCAACAGGCTCTCATGAGACGCAGTCAAGCCCTCAAACTACTGATATTGTTCACCGGATTACTGTTGTTATCGGCTTGTGTCGTCGAGCCGGCTGACAACGCCAGCTGGACCATAGAGCAGCGAGTCAATTTGCACACCCGTCTCGGGATCGGCTATCTCCAGCAGAGGCGGTTAGCGGCTGCCCAGGAGGAACTTGAATTTGCACTTGAACTCGATGCTGTTCATTCAAGCGCTAACCATGCGATGGCGTTACTGCAGGTAGAACTCGGAGAGAAGAATCTCGTTGAACAGTATTTCGAAAAAGCGCTGACGGGTGATCCGAAAAATCTTGCTGCGCGCAATGATTACGGGATGTATTTGTGTGAAAGTGATCGGATTGAAGCGGGAATCGAAGAGTTAAAAAAGGTTTTGGAGGACCCGCTGAACGATTCCCGTTATAGAGGGCATTTTGCAATGGCTGCGTGTTTCAGTAAAAAGAAACAGTATCACGAAGCCGCCCATCATCTTGCTACGGCGCTGGCTGCTCGTCCTCAAAACCGCTTTATCCTTTATGAATCTGCTGTAGTCAGTCACGAGTTGGAAAACTTCCTATCTGCCAGGGGGTACCTGGAGAGGTATTTTGAAGAAGGAACGCCGTCGGCAGATAGCCTGCTACTGGCGGTCATAAACGAGTTGAGACTGGGCTCGGACGAGCTGGTTCAACTCTATGCTTATCAGTTGCGATCGAACTATCCGACTAGCCTCCAGGCTAAACAAGCGCGATCTCTGTTGGCGGAAAACAAGCCCGATGGCTGAAACTGAGCAACAGGGCGTATCGACACCGGGGCAATTGCTGCGCAGCGCCAGGCAGGTTCACGGGTGGAGTATCGAAGAGGTGGCAGCTGAGCTAAATCTGCTGCCGTACATCATACAAGCCCTGGAAAATGACGACTATCAGGACCTGGCAGGCCGCACCTATGTCATCGGTTACCTGAGGAGTTACGGAAAGCTAGTCAGTGTCAATGTAGAAAGCGCGATCGAAGGCCACTATGCCCTGATGCCGCCAGCACAAGATGGCCCCGGTACGATGACCGAAGATCTGGTGCGGCGCCAACCGGTTGCTATTCATTATCGTTGGGTGGTAACAGCGCGCGTGCTCCTTGTTGTCGTTGGCGGGCTGTACGGGGCTTATCTCAAGCGCTCGGACGATGTGGAAAAGATCCCTTTGACTGAAGTCAAAAAACCAGAACCCGTCGCCGAACTGGTCCGGGAGCCGGTCTCCCAAAAACCCTTGCCGATCACGGCAGCAGACCAGGCGATTTCGGACGACAACGGAAATACGGAATCTGATGCTGCCGCCATTGTTGTTAAAGCCGAAGATGGCAATACCGTAGCGCATGTCTCCACCCTAGAGCGACAGGAAGTGCCGCGCGAGCCGCCCGTTGAGACGCCCGCTTCCGATAGTTCGCCTGACGAACCTGTAACCGCTGCGTCACCTCCCAACAACGAGGCAGCGACAGAGCCTGTGGTCGTTGCGAGGAAATCCTCTGATCTGGGCAATACCCAACCTGTCCCTGAACCAGTGTCGTCGCCGCCCTTACAAACCGAACCGCGGACCAATATTCAGTACCCGTCTAGGCAACGGTCGGAATCTACCGTGCGTGAGATCGTCGCCAAGAGCTTTATCAAAACCCAGTTTACGGATGTGATCAAAGCGCCGGAAGTGCGGACGCCGGCATCAAGGGTAGTGCCAGACAGTCGGGCGCCGGTCGAAGAGGTAAAGGTTCAAAAGACTGACGGTAGCGCAACCGGTCTATCTGATCAGCGCCAGAAGGTTGTTCTTGTACCGGACCGTGAATTAAGAATTATCGTCAAGGAGAGCAGCCAGGTGATTGTATGGGATGGCGATGGGGTCCAGCTGTTTCGGGAGTATCTCAAGGGCGGAAAGACAATGACAGTATCCGGTGTGCCGCCATTTGATGTGCAGATACAGTCTGCCGAAGGCGCGAAGGTCTTTTACACGGGAAAAGCGTTTTACTTTTCGGTTCCTAAAAGTGGTCGCTACGCCCGGTTTCTTGTCGGCGTAGAGAATTGAATACCGTGACCAAGCCTATAAGATCAGTTCGGGGCATGAATGATCTTTTGCCAGATCGTTCGGATTTGTGGTACGGCGTGGAGTCTGTAATACGGAATGTTGTCGAGTCTTATGGTTACCGGGAATTACGCACGCCACTGCTTGAACATACGGAATTATTCGAGCGCTCTATAGGAGAGCAGACTGACATTGTTGAAAAGGAGATGTATACGTTCTGTGACAACAACGGGGATAGTCTGACGCTTCGACCGGAAGCCACCGCAGCTTGTGTGCGGGCCGGCATCGAACATGGGTTTCTACACAATCAGACCCAGCGACTCTGGTATCTGGGTCCCATGTTTCGTCATGAGAGGCCACAGAAAGGAAGGTACAGGCAATTTCATCAGTTCGGGATCGAAGCTCTGGGCTGGAGAGGGCCGGATATCGATGCCGAAATTCTCCTGGTGGGAAACAGGCTATGGCGACAACTGGGCTTATCCGGGCTGAAGCTGGAGATTAATACGCTCGGCTCGAACGATGCGCGATCGAGGTTTCGGGAGTCGCTCTGTAAGTATCTCAGCGGCCGTCGGGATGAAATTGATGAAGACAGTCAGCGGAGACTTCAGACTAATCCACTACGTATACTGGATAGCAAGGATCCCGGTACACAGAAAGTGCTCGAGGATGGACCGGACCTGTCTGACTACCTCGGTGATGAGGCCCGGGCCGATTTCGATACACTGCAGAATTTGCTGACGGCCAGTGGTGTCGAATACCGCGTCAACGCCCGCCTGGTACGCGGCCTGGACTATTACACGGGCCCGGTATTCGAGTGGACCACGGGTTCGGAGGGGGCGCAGAATGCAGTCTGCGCTGGAGGCCGTTATGACGAACTCGTCACTCAACTGGGCGGACGGGAAATGCCTGCGGCTGGTTTTGCCTGTGGATTGGAACGACTCGTTGACTTGTATGAGAAATCCGGTGGCTCTGATAACACAGAGCCCCGTGATGTATGGATTTGCGTCCTTACAGAGGATGCCGCGAGTCCGGGTTTCTTGTTGGCTGAACAACTGCGGGATCAGCACCTGAAGGTGCTCGTCAATTGTGGGGGCGGGCGATTGCGAAAACAGTTGAAGAAAGCTGACCAGAGCGGAGCCCGATTCGCTGTGGTTATTGGGGAGGACGAACTCAGGAGCCAGACCCTGGCGGTCAAGCCCTTGCGAACCGACGAAGAGCAGATCAGATTAACTGAATCTGAACTCGTTGAATACCTTAAATCAGCGCGTTAAAACCCAGCCCGAAGGAGCCGTTGAATGGCAAAGAATAAAGACAAGCCTATTCAGATCCAAGTTGCCGAAGACGACGATGCCGAAAAGCTTCGAGAATGGTGGAAGAAAAACGGTATGGGAATCATAGCGGGCATCGCCCTGGGTGTGTTCGGTGTGGGAGGATTCAAGGGGTGGGAAATGTACACCGAGTGGAGGGCCTTGACGGCATCAGATCTTTACCAGAACATGCTGGCCCGCCAGGCCGCAGGGTCTGGAGATCAGGCGAAATCGTTGGCTTTACGGCTCAAAGACGACTACGGTGCAACGCCATACTCTGATCTAGCGGGACTGATGCTTGCCAAACTAGCTTTTGAAGAAAGTCGGGGGGAGGAGGCTGAGGGTTATCTTAAAGAAATCGTGGCCGGCGCCGAGGATCCTGCCATGCGGCATATCGCCAGGCTGCGTTTGGCCCAGATTGCGCTGGCTGATGGTGACTACCAGAAAGCGGAGGAAATCGTATCTGTAGAAGAGTACGGCGGGTTTGAGTCGGAGTATTCCGAAATTCTCGGAGATGTCTACCTCGGACAGAAGTTGTGGAAGAAAGCGGGAACGGCATATAACCAGGCTTTGGAGAGCCTGGATTCTTCGGCTAGAGGTGACCAGATTCTCACCGCCAAACGAAATCTCGCGATACAGTCGGCTGGAGATCAGTGAGAAGAATATTCCTTGCAGTTTTGTCGCTGTGCTTGTTGGGCGTGGCGTGTTCGCCGCGACCGGTGCACTTTATGCAGGAAGGACCGGAGGCATCGAAGCTGCCAGTCAATTCGGGCGGCAAGATAAAACCGGTCTGGAAATTTGATACCGGCAGGAGCTACCGGTCAGTCGACGTTGTCCTATGGCCTGCTGTACAGGATGGTCATGTCTACGCGGCAGAACCCGGGGGCCGGGTATATGCGCTGGATGCCGGGACCGGCCGAGTGGTTTGGAAGACGGATCTTGATTTACCGCTCTCATCGGGCATAGGACTGGGAAGCGATCGGGTTGTCGTGGCCTCCGATAAAGGTGAACTGGTGTCGCTCAGCCGACAAGACGGCGAAAAGGACTGGAGCGTTCAGATAGGGGCGGAGGTGCTGGCTCGACCCGTTATCAGTAACACCGCAATCGTTCTTCGGACCGGGAGTGGACGGGTGATAGGTGGTGATGAGGAAAGCGGAGTCACCCAGTGGCAGGTCCAGCACAATGTGCCTGGACTGAGCGTTCGCGGTCTCTCCACTCCGGTGGTG